>NZ_JBQJIK010000040.1:0-72660 GCF_052078665.1 Inquilinus sp. CA228
GGACGAGGTCGATCCAGATCGCGGTGAGCTCGTCGGAGTAGCTCACCGTGTCCGTGCCGGCGCCGCCGTCCAGCACGTCCCCGTGCGCGCCGCCATACAGCAAGTCCTGGCCGTCGCCGCCGAGAAGCACGTCCGCCCCGAAGAATCCGCTGAGGGTATCGTTGCCGCCGTGGCCGGCCAGGGCGTTCGGGTCGACGGCGGCCGCCGTCTCCGCCGGAGCGGCGGCCGCCTCGGATCCGGCCGCCGGCATCCAGCGCTGCAGCACCTCCTGCAGCCGGGCCAGCTGCACCGGCTTGCCGATATAGTCGTCCATCCCGGCGGCGCGGCAGCGTTCGGCCTCGCCGGCCAGGACATTGGCGGTGACGGCGACGATCGGGATCCGGCCGCGGGTGCCTTTGGGCGCGGCTTCGGCCTCGCGGATCCGCCGGGTCAGCTCGAAGCCGTCCAGCACCGGCATGTGGCAGTCGGTCAGGACCATGGCATAGGACCCGGCGGCCCAGGCCGACAGCGCCTCCTCGCCGTCGGCGGCGGTGTCGGCGGCGCAGCCCAGGAGCTGCAGCTGCCGGACCAGCACCTGGCGGTTCACCGGATGATCGTCGACCACCAGCACCAGGCGGCCGTCGCGGCGCGCCTGGTCCAGATCCGCCTCGCCGGGCAGCGTCGCCCGGGCCAGCTCCGGCGGCTGGTCCGCCGCCCGGGCGATGGCGAGATCGAGCGTGACCCGGAAGGTCGCGCCGCGGCCGGCCTCGCTGTCGACCGAGACATCTCCCCCCATCATGGTGGCCAGCCGGCGGGCGATCGACAGGCCCAGCCCGGTGCCGCCGAAGCGGCGCGTGGTCGAGGCGTCGGCCTGCGCGAAGGGCTGGAACAGCCGGCCCTGCTGGGCCGGGCTGATGCCGATGCCGGTGTCGATCACGGCGATGGCGATGCGGACGCGGCCGGCGGCCCGCCGCGCCAGCGACGCCTCGATCCGGACGCTGCCGGTCTCGGTGAACTTGATCGCATTGCCGGCCAGGTTCAGCAGGATCTGGCGCAGCCGGACGGGATCGACCAGCAGCAGGGCCGGGATCGCCGGATCGGTCGTGCCCTGCAGGGTCAGGCCCTTGTCAAGGGCCTGGGGGCTCAGCGCGCTGATCACGCCGTCGATCGCGGCGCTGATCGACACGGGGGTCCATTCCAGCTCGAGCCGGCCGGCCTCGATCTTCGAGAAGTCGAGGATGTCGTTGACGATGCGCAGCAGCGTGCGCGCCGATTCCCGGATCACCTGCAGCGACTGGCGCTGGCCGTCGTCCAGGCGCGACTGCTCCAGCACCTCCAGCATGCCCAGCACCCCGTTCATCGGGGTGCGGATCTCATGGCTCATCACCGCCAGGAATTCGGATTTGGCCCGGGCCGAGGTCTCGGCGGCCTGCCGGGCCTCGGCCATCACCTGCTCGGCCAGCCGCCGCTCGGTGATGTCGTAGGTCCAGGCGATGGTGCCGGACTGGCCTTCGAAGACGATGCGCTCGAGCGACAGCAGGCCCCAGAAGCGGCCGCCCTGGCCGGTGCGGAACTCGACCTCGGCGTCCTGCACCTGGCCGGTCTCGCGCAGCGCGGCCTCCAGCCTGGCGGCGTCGCCCGGGTCGGCATACAGGCTGCGCGGATTGCGGCGGAACGCGGCCTGGCCGGCCAGGCCGAACAGGTCGAGGTGGCGCTGGTTGGCGAACAGGAAGTTGCCGTCCCGGCCGTAGATGGCGATGCTGATCGGGCTGCGGTCCAGGATGTCGCGCAGCAGCCGCTCGCTTTCGCGCAGCGCCGCCGTGCGGTGGGCGACCGTGTGCTCCAGGGCGTCGTTGGCCTGGGCCAGCTTCACCCGCCCGTCCTCGATGGCGCGGATCTGCTGATAGGCGCGCAGCGCCGACACCATGGTGGTCAAGAGCCGCGTCTGGGTCAGCTCGGTCTTGGCCTTGTAGTCGTTGATGTCGTAGGCCAGGATCACGTCCTGCTCCGGCGCCTGGCCGGGCTGGCCGGTGCGCAGCACGATGCGGGTGGTGGCGTTGCCCAGATCCTCCCGCACCCAGCGGGCGAAGCGCAGGCCGGAATCCTCCGTCTCCATCACCACGTCCAGCAGGATCAGCGCCACATCCTCGGTCCGGCGCAGGATCTCCATCGCCTCGGCCGCGGTGTAGGCGTCGATCAGCGCGACGCCGCGCCCGGAAAAGATGAAGCCGTCGAGCACCAGCCGGGTGATCTGATGCACCTCGGCGTCGTCGTCGACGACCAGGACGCGCCACGGCTCGGATGGGGCGGCTGCCTCCTCCGGCGCGTCGTCCAGCACCAGGAAATCCTCTGGCGTCTCCGTGCCCGTCATCCCGTCCCCCTTCGTCGCCGGTGCGCTGCCCGGCCGTCCCCGATCAGTCCCCGTCCGGGGCATACATGTATCCGGCGCCCCGCACCGTCCGGATCACCTCCGGCTTGCTGGGATCCACCTCGATCTTGCGGCGGAGCCGGGTGATCCGCAGGTCGATCGACCGGTCGAAGGGTTCCATCTCGCGGTTGCTGGTCAGGTCGAGCAGGCGATCCCGGCTGAGCACCTGGTTGGGATGCTGGGCGAACACCTTGAGCAGCGCGAATTCCGAGGCGGCCAGGGCGACCCCCTCGCCGTCGAGCGTGGTCAGCCGGCGGGCGTCGAGGTCCAGGATGCAGCGGCCGAAGCGCAGGCGGCCGTTCGCCGGCGGCGGTCCGTTCCGGCCGCTGCGGCGCAGCACGCTCTTGATCCGGGCGGCCAGCTCGCGCGGCTCGTAGGGCTTGACGACATAGTCGTCGGCCCCGGTCTCCAGGCCGACCACGCGGTCCACCGTGTCGGACGCCGCCGTGACCATGATGATCGCGATGTTGCCGCGTTCGCGCAGGAAGCGGGCGACGGCGAAGCCGTCCTCGCCCGGCATCTGCACGTCCAGCAGGATCAGGTCGACCGGGTCGCGGCGCGCCAGCAGCGCCCGCAGCTCGGCGCCGCTCTCGGCCCCGCTGACGCGATAGCCCTGGCGGGACAGGTACTCCTCCAGGACCCGGCGCTGGAACGCATCGTCGTCGACCACCGCAATATGAGGCTGGATCATGCATCGGTCCCGACTGGACCGGTCGGGAGGCCCGAACCCGACCGGCTCGCACATGATCAAGTATGCCATGATCTGCGGGGCCTTGCAGCGTCGCTGCGCGGTGCGGCACGGCCGTCGGGACCGTCGCTATTTGACCCGGGTCCAGACCTCGGCGCCCAGCGTGGTGCCGCGCTGCATGTCGGCCCAGATCCCTTCGAGATTGCCGTTCTTCGGCGACATGGCGAAGACGAAGCCGCCATTGCCCAGCACGCCGCCGACCGCCAGGGTCTTGTCCAGGAACACGCCCCGGCCCACCGACTTGGAGCCGCCGACGGTCCAGGTGATGAGATAAGTCTGGCCCGTGGCCTCGACCACGGCGACGCCCGAATACTTGCCGCCGTTGGGGTTGGTGCCGTCGACCTGGTAGGTGCCGGCGACACTGCCCTGGGCGATGGCCGGCAGCGGTGAATGCAGGAAGGCCGCGGTCAGGGCGGCGATGGGCAGGACGATGCGGAACATGGTATCCCCCGGTTGGTTCGGCGCCGGACGACCCCGGCTGCTGATCCGCATCATGGCGCCGCCGCGTATCAGGCTCATGTCGCGGCGCCGGGTTTTTGGTATCGTCTGTATCGCCCCAGCCGACGGGGGCCTTGCGACTGGGGTGTCAGGCGCGTGCGGAAGGACGGGACCAGCGTGACGGCCGCCAGCCGATCGGGAGAGCTGCCGTCGAGACCGGTCCTCGATCCGGTGCTCGATGCCGTTGCCGCCATCCTCGGCGCCGGCATCTGCCTGCTCGATGCCGAGGACCGCGTCCTGGCCTGGAACGACACCTATCTGGAGCTGTTTCCCGAGGAAGCCGACCTGCTGCGCCCGGGCCTGCCCCTGGAGGAGACGGTGCGCCGCTTCTTCGAGACCCATCTGGAGCCGGCCGAACGCCCCTTCATCGACCGCCACATCGCCGCCGCGCTGGAGCGCCACCGCAACCCGCCCGGCTCTTATGCCCGGCAGTGCAAGGATGGGCGGTGGCTGTCGCTCGAGACCAGGCGCCTGCCCGACGGCCGGCTGCTCAAGATCTTCACCGACGTGACGTCGCGCCATGACGGCGGCGCCATGAAGGAGGCGATCACCGCGGTCGATGTCGGCCTGATCCGCTATGCCGGCGACGGCACGTTCCAGACCGCCAACCGGGCCGCCAGCGCCCTGTTCCCGGCGCTGGTCGGGCAGTTCCGGTCCGGCAGCACCAGGGCCGACCACATCCGGCTGCTGGCCGATTCCATCCTGGCCCCCGGGGAGGCGGTGCGGGCCGAGCGGCTGCTCGCCATGCCCCAGCCGGACGCGACCCTGTACGAACCGGCGGTGCTGCGCGACCGCGACGGGCGCTGGCTGCAGTTCGAGGAGCGGCACCAGGACGATGGCGGCGTGCTGATGATCTGGCAGGACGTGACCGCCCGCATCGACGCCAAGGCCGAGCTGGACGGGCTGCGCCTGCGCATGACCGATGCGATCGAGTCGGTGCATGACGGCTTCGTGCTGTTCGACGCCGAGGACCGGCTGGTGCTGTGGAACGACGCCTACCGGCGGCTGTACGGCCTGGCCGAGGGCGAGCTGCAGCCCGGAACCCCGTTCCGGACGCTGATCGAGGCGGCGGTCGAGCGCGGCATGTATGCCGAGTCGGGCGACCTCGTCGACCGGATGCAGCGGCGCCTGCGGCACCATCGCGGCGACGCGCCGCCGCTCGACATGCCGCTGGCCGACGGCCGCTGGATCCGCATGACCGAGCGGCCGACGCATGAGGGCGGCATCGTCGGCATCCATGTCGACATCACCGACATCAAGCGGCGCGAGGCGGCGGTGAGCGACAGCGAGCGGCGGCTGGCCGCGACGCTGGCCGAAGCTGCCCGCCGCACCGCCATGCTGGACGCGATCGGCTATGCCGCGACCCAGATCATCGGGCGCAGCACTTGGCGGGCCGGCATCCAGGAGCTGCTGGCCCGTCTGGGCCGGGCCACCGGCACCGACCGGACCTACATCTTCGAGGTGCGCGACCGGCCGGGCGGCGGCCTGGGCAGCAACTACAGCTACGAATGGGTGGCGGACGGCGTGCCGGCGCTGATCGACGACCCGAAGATGCAGGACCATCCGCTGCCCAGCGACCCGGCCGTGCTGCAGGCGCTGATCGACGAGCGCCTGACCGGCGCTGCGGGGCTGAGCGGCTGGAACCTCGGCAGCGAGCTGGAGCAGATGGAGCTGCGGCGCCAGGGCGTCCGCTCCAACCTCAAGGTGCCGATCCTGTTCGGCGGCCGCTGGTGGGGCACCATGGGCTTCGACGACGTCCGCGTGGAAGGGCGGTCCTGGCTGCCGGTCGAGATCGACGTGCTGAAATCGGCCGCCAGCCTGATCGGCGCCGCGATCGAGCGTGGCCGCATCGACGAGGAGCTGCGCCGCAGCGCTGCCGATCTGGAGCGCCGGGTCGAGGAGCGGACGGCCGAGTATGTCCGCGTCAACGAGCAGCTGCAGGGCACCGTTGCCGATCTGCGCCGCACCCAGGCCGAGCTGGTGCAGGCGGAGAAGATGGCGTCGCTGGCCCAGCTGGTGGCCGGCGTGGCGCATGAGATCAACACCCCGGTCGGCACCGCCCTGACCGCCGCCTCGCATCTGGAGGAGCGGGCGCGCGCCTTCGCCGCGGTGGTGGCGGGCGGGCAGATCCGCCGGTCGGAGCTTGAGCGCTTCGTCGACCGGGCGGGGGAGGTGTCGCGGCTGCTGCTGTCGAACCTGGAGCGCGCGGCCGGCCTGATCCGCGAGTTCAAGCAGGTCGCGGTCGACCAGACCAGCGCCGAGCGCCGCAGCTTCGATCTTGGCGACTATCTCGAAGGGGTGCTGGTCAGCCTCGGCCCCAACTACCGGCGCACCCCGCACAGCGTGACGCTGCGCTGCCCGCATGGGATCGTCATGGACAGCTTCCCGGGCGCGGTGTCTCAGGTGGTCACCAACCTGGTCATCAACGCCCTGGCCCATGCCTTTCCCGAGGGGCGGGCCGGGTCGGTGACGCTGCTGGTGGCGCCGGAGCCGGAGCGGGTGATCCTGGATTTCGCCGATGACGGGGTGGGGATCCCGCCGGAGAATATCGGCCGGATCTTCGACCCGTTCTTCACCACCCGCCGCGGCACCGGCGGCAGCGGCCTGGGGCTGCACATCGTCTACAACCTGGTCACCGCCAGCCTGGGCGGGCAGATCACGGTCGATTCCGCGCCGGGGCAGGGCACGCGGTTCACCGTGATCCTGCCCCTGGTCGCGCCCGGTTCCGGCAACGGGGGCGGCTAGAATGCCGGCGATACGCCCCTCCGGCGTGGCCCGGCCGGCGGGCAGCGACCCGAGGATCGCCGCCCACCCATGTCACCCAAGTTCCTCTGTCTCGGTCCAGGGGTGCAGTCCCGAAGTGGCCACCCCGCCGCCGACCGCTTCCGGCTCGTTGCGGACGCTTCCAGGAGAGCAACTGAGCGTCCGGTCCGTCCCTGTTGCTGACATTCAGCGGGCTCGGCAGCTCCTCCGGAGCGGACATCGATCTATCTGCCCCCGAAAGCCAACCTCTGCCCGGAGGCAGGTCGTCCGTCCCCCTTTGCGACGCTCGAAGAGTGCCTCTACAGCTACAACGCTCGGACGGGTCTTGAAACCCGACAAGACTCACCATCGCGGGTTGCCGCGTCAGACGACACGGAGCCGGCCACGGCCCCATCGACAACGACGACATTGCAGCTGGACGCCATCATCTGTGCCCGTCGTCCGAGTGGTCGATCTTGCAGAACCAACCGCCCAGATGGCTCCAGGCGCATCACCTCGGTAGGAGCACCTTCTCTCTGAACGCGGCATGCTGTTGTGCCGCGCAGCTGAAAGGTTTAATATGCATTGAAATTAGTGCTCTGAATTATTTATCGCCATGAAATCAGGATCAGAACAATTTCTCCATCGCTCTCGATCTAATTCGGCGGCGATTTGTGATACGCAGGTGGACAACGCGCTCGACCCGAAAATGCTGCCGCGGGTTCTGCTTTTCATAGCAGCGGTTGCGGTCGGTATCTTCTGCGCGGCGCAGAGCGCCGTTTTTGCGCAGGGAGTTGAACACAGGTTCTCTCAATCGGAACGCAGCGACGCTTTTCGCGCGATCTCCACTGACATGCGAGACGGCCTTGTGGCAGTTGGCGGTCGCGATAGCGACGGGCAAGACGGGGCCAAAGCAATCGTCTATCGCGAGGACACCATCGGGCATGTAGCTCTGGAACTTGACATTTCACAGCAGAATGCCGTGTCCACAACACTGGTTGCGCTCCTACGGCTTGCTGAGGGTGACTATGTCGCGTCGGGCTGGGTACGTTTGCATGAAGTAGAATTCGACGACTGCTTTGTTGTTCGATTTCGTACGGATGGGCAAATAGTATGGAAAATTAATCTTGGAGGTCCGGGTCACGAACGCTGCTATTTCGCTGTACGAGGTGCCACGGGCGACCTGATTGTGGGGGGGCGGCGCGAGCGTAAGGAGGAGGCTCGTCAACCCGCGCGCGGAGTCTATTGGCACTTGAACCCTGAGACTGGAGCCGCCTTGGATCCCTCTGGCCGGGAAGTAGGCGCCACAGGAGGACGACGGAGCGCATTCCAGAGCGCCGTGGCTCTCATGGATGGAGGAGCTGTATTCGCGGGCTGGGTAACGGATGACACGCGGCATGCCGATGACGCCTGGGCCATCAGTGTCAGGCCGGATGGGACGACTCATTGGGAGTGGCGCGACGGCGGAGTCGGTATGAACCTGGCAAATGCGGTGATCGCTCGTAGCGATGGGGGGGTCCTCATCTTTGGATATGGGACAAGGCAGGACGGGTCCACCACCAGCGGTCTGGTCGCCGCAGTAGGCCGCGAGGGCAAGACGGATTGGCTGAAATTCGTCGATGCGGGAGATATCGGCGACGACAAGTTCTTCAGTGGCGTTGTGATGGACAGCGGTCAAATAATTGCCGTGGGAGGGACGAAAGAGAAAAGCGAGAGATCGGAGCACGGCTGGATAGCGCAGCTGGGCCAGGATGGAGCAGTGCTGACGAGCCGGGTCTTTGACGATGTTGCCGAGAGCCGGCTATATAGTGCCGGCGTTACCGCTGATCAGAGATTGCTTGCCGCTGGCGTTGGCGAGCGGCCCGGCGGGAAGGGTCGCAACGGCTGGATTGTCACGCTCGAACCAGCTTGGCCGGACTTGAGAACGCCAAAGGCGATGGTGAGCACAAGCACTGATCTTGGTAAGCTCCAGGCTGGTACCAAGGGCAT
The DNA here is from genome assembly GCF_052078665.1 of Inquilinus sp. CA228. Taxonomy (NCBI): domain Bacteria; kingdom Pseudomonadati; phylum Pseudomonadota; class Alphaproteobacteria; order Rhodospirillales; family Rhodospirillaceae; genus Inquilinus; species Inquilinus sp. CA228. Next base: position 8,385 of record NZ_JBQJIK010000040.1, read on the forward strand.
CAAAGTGACCAAGACTCTTGCGCCGGGAGGTGCTGAACGCTATTCGTTTGAAATTATTACGCCGCAGCGAGTCGAGGCGGTACTGTTGCCAGTCGACGGCGATTCCGATCTTGCTTTGATGCCTTCCGACGACGCTGTGCCGATTTCTTCAAATAATTCTGGTGAGGCCGCTGAACTGATCGAGGCCACGCTTCCACCCGGTCGCCACATGATCGAAGCAGTTGGTCCCGCCGAATCCCCGTCCAAATTCCACCTCATATTGCGTGCCCGGCCAGCGGCAAGCCCGAGCAGTGACGCAATTTCGCTCGAAGCAACCTGGGAAGAGGACGAACGCAAGCTGGTTGAGCATGGGCTTGAGTTGCTCGGCTACGATCCGGGCGATCCGGACGGAATATTCACCGGAGCGACGCGGTCCGCGGTACGGGCGTTTCAGGAGCGCTCGGGAGTTCCCGCAACGGGTTGGCTGAGCGAGCGAGATCGGTTTGGGCTTGCATTCGCCGCGGGAAACGCGGCTGCGGCGCTCGGAGATGCGGCAGCACTGCGTGCAACTCGAGCGGCAGAGGCTCCGGATGCTGTCAAGCAGAGCAACTCGGACAACGACACTTGGTTCAATGGCGAATTCGGTCCCGGAATTGTTCACGCGATTAGCCGTACTGCGCGAGGATGGACCTACCGTGGGCAGTGGCAGGAGCGTATCCCGAATGGTATGGGGGCTTTGGCAGACGGCGATCGCGAATGGATCGGGGAGATCGTGGAGGGTTCGATGCAAGGCTACGGCGTCTTCCGATCCCGCGGTAAGACCCTCTACGCTGGTGAATGGGGAAGGCGCGGGAAGGGCTTCGGTCATATGGGATACGGCGTGAACCTCGCCAACAAGGCTCCGGTTGCGGAAATATGGTCGGAGGGTGAAGTTCCAGACCGCAGCATTCCTTACTGAGCCGCGACAGCCGCTATCCAGACGTTCACCATAGCCGCCCTGCCGTTGCCGTCGACCAATTCGAGGCGGGCTCCACCGAGGTTGCTCGGATACCAGAGTTCTACGGGTGTCTCAGACGGCGCGCCGAGCGGGCGGCCGTTTACCATCCATCGAAAAGGCGCTTGACCGCCGTGTCCCCGCAGACTCACGGGCCCATCACCGGCCCAGATCTCTGCGCCCTCTGCCGGAACGTCTATCATCGGTACGTCGTTCTGGGTCGGTTGCCTGGAGAAGCGCACCAGGCGAGGCGGCAAATCGGCACGAGCGGCGAGGGGTGTGCCGGGTGGTGGGGGGCCGGCAGGATCGACATGCGGATCAGGTAGGATGTCAAAGATCTGGAAGAGGAGGGGGGCCGCTGTTGCCCCGCCGAAACTGCCGGGCATCGGGGCGGAGTCCGGCCGTCCTATCCACACCCCAACCGTGTGATCCGCGTCAAAACCCACGGCCAATGCATCACGAAAGCTTGCCGATGTTCCGGTCTTGAATGCCACACGCCGCTGACCACCAATCTCTCCGCCACCTGGCGCGCCAGGTGGCTGCATCGACGCGAGGATATCGGCGACAGCCCAAGCGGCCTCCCTGGTCAGCAGCGGCACACCCGACTGTTCGGGATCGGATTGACGGTAGCGCAGCGGCCTGGCCAGGCCGTGGTTGGCGAGCCCCGCATAAAGCCTCACCAGATCCTCCAGACTTATGCCGCAACCACCGACGGCAACGGCCAGCCCGGCTTCGGCGTCCGGCTGCGGTATGCGCAGTGTAACACCTGTCGACCGCATTCGGGTCAGAAGCCGCGACGGTACGAGGGCATTGAGCAAATCAACCGGGACAGTATTAACGGACCGAAGGAGAGCTTCTCGCGCGGTAATGACGCCGCCAAAGCCTCCCTCAAAGTTCTCGGGAGAGTAGGTCCCGTGCCGGGTCGGCAAATCGTCCACCAGCGTTTCCGGGTGGATTAAAAGTGTTTCAAAGGCGAGGCCGTAAATAAACGGCTTCAGTGTCGAGCCAGGGGAGCGTACGGCTCTGGCATAGTCGAACTCACCGTTGCGGGACGCATCGTTGAAATCGATAGACCCGACATATGCCACCACGGCGGCATCACGATTTCGAACCACTATGGCTGCTGCGTTGGCTGCAGGAGGCAGAAAATTTTGTCGCGCCTTGATTATCCTTACGACCTGATCTTGAATAGGGCGGTCTACCAGCGTGGTCACGGCTTCTGCTTGCTCCGCCTCTGCGCGCAACGTCTGTGACAGATGCGCGGCAAAGTCGGGCATTGGCATTCGCACTGCTGGTATGTCCTCCAGCCGAGCGGTCCCTGCCATCTCAGAGGTAATCACACCAAGCGAAACCAACCTTTGGAGGACTTTGTCCCGTGCGGCACGTGCCGCTTCGGGGCGGCGATCCGGGCGACGCAGAGGTGACTGCGGCAGCGCCACGAGAAGCGCCGCCTCGCCCACGGTCAAGCGACGCGGCTCCTTGCCAAAGTATGCAAGGCTAGCCGCGCGTACTCCTTCCAGATTGCCGCCAAATGGGGCAAGGGTAAGATACAATTCAAGAATCTCGCGCTTGCCATAACTGCGCTCAAGAGCAAGTGCTTCCGCCATTTGACGGAGCTTGGCTGCAACGCTCATCGGTTTTGGATCAAGCAGCCGAACCACCTGCATGGTTATGGTCGATGCGCCGGAAACGACGTGGCCATTCCAGACCGCCTGCCAGGTCGCTCTTGTGAGTGCCAGTGGATCGACGCCAGGGTGCGAGAAGAACCGATGATCCTCGTAGGAAATCAGCATTCTGATATAGAGAGGAGAGACGTCCTCCAGTCGAACGGGCAGTCGCCACGTCCCGTCCGGCGTGCCGAACGTCCGTAGCAAGTGACCTTGACTGTCCATTATCTGTGCCGAGACGAGGCGTGCACGGGCTACGCTCGGAGCGCTTACGCTCAGGTATCCAGCGAGACCGAGCGCCACCAGCAGGCCTCCGGCAATCAGGGCGAGCCTGCCCGGGCTAGTCCTTCGGAACAACATTAACATAGCCAGCAGTCGTGCGCCCCTGGACCGAGGGGATATTGACGCCCTCGACAGTCGTGGCAGGCCAGATGTATCTTCCGACACTGGCGGCTCGAACAAGATAGCCGAACCGGAAGCCGCGCTGAGCCTGATCCAGATCAATGAGGGCCAAGAAGCGATCGTCAGCAAAATCGCGACGTCGGACCGCTGTTTGATCGACTAGATCAAGCCGCAGCTGCTTCCGAGCTTGCGGCGCCAATGCCAGTCCTTCCCGGAGATCAACGTCTTCAATTCTCCAGCCACCAGGCAATAGATCGACGAGAACCGCTGAGCCGGTAGCATCTTCTGATGCCTTGCCTTCAATGACGACAGCGAGGAGCTCGCTTCTGGGAATGGAGGTGGATTGCAGGTCCACGGGAAGGTCGGGATCGCCACCACCGTCTAGCCTGTAGACGTTGCGCCGTATCATGATGGCGGCATTCGGATCGGGATTTATCGCCAGAGCCGGCAGGGCCGGCACGCCGCGTATCAAAAGATCAGATACAATTTCCTGCGGACCAAGATTCTCAATACGAATTGATTTGTTAAGAACTTCGATTCCGATTTCCGGTGAGTTCCATGCGTTGCTGTCGATAGTGTGTACTCCAGAGTCGACCTTGAATATCGTTTTCGGGACGGTCGATCGAGCTCTTCGGAGTTCTGCAAGAGCCAGCTTCCCACGGGCTACCAAGCCCAGCTCGGGGTCGCGATCGACAACTGCTTGAGTGGCCTTGAGGAACTCATCAAACCCCGATCCGGAAGCTCCCGTTCCAGAAAGGCCATAGACGAGATCGGCGAGGTTCTCGATCGGTAAAGTTCCGGTCTGTTCCATGGAAATCGGCAAGATGACGCCGCTTAGCTCATCTTCCTCAGAAAAACCAAAAGTATGCAACGCTGCAGCAGTGAATGCACGGGATGCCAAGTCGGAACTCGGGGGATCTTCGCTGTCCTCACAGGATTGCTTCATGCGGTCCAGATCAGAAAATGTCGCGAGATTGAGTCTGACCAATACATATAATGGATACGCATAGTCGATCCTGCACGCGTAGTCGGAATCGGACAGAGAAATCCTAAGATAGCCGCCCGCAGACTTGATTGCATCGCGCGGAATGTCAAGACCATGCTCCTGGCCTGTAAGCAATGTGTCCAAAATGAACGCCGTCAGCTCCGGCATGCCAGCAGTATCCCGCTCTCCGGGGTAAAGCGGAAAGTCCCCTTCGGGGCGCTGTGTCGCGAGCAATTCCAAGAGAGCTGTGTTGAATTCGTCTGCAAGAGCCGACGCATTGGTGACCCCAGTGCCAGATTCCACAATGGCAGAGAGAAGGAGTGTCAATCGCGCGGCAAGTTCATAGGTTGTCATAACCGGACGTTCTGATTCATCCTTGAAAAGATGAAGGTCAAGCGTTGGCGCTATCGATATTCTCTGCCGAAGTCTGATGGTTGCCGGTGCCAGTGCCTCGACCGAGGCCAAGACGGCATCGCGCGTCAGTTCCAGAGACTGGTTTGGAGCAAGCTGCATTCGAACGAGATGTGTCGTCGGACGAGTCGCAGGGCGAACCGGCAGCGTCCACCGCCTCTCAATATCAACCAGACTTGTGTCGATGGACCGGATGCGCAGGGTGAGGTGAGAGAGTGCCAAGTCGCGTACCGCGTCCAGGGGGCTTGCGACAAGATCGAACTGAATGCGGGTTCGTTCACCTTCAGCCAAATGGGTGCGCCAGACCGTATCCCCTTTGATGGAAATTGGACCGCTCGAACTTAGAGAGATCTCGTACTCGCTGGCCGCTGAATGGAGATTGCGCAGATCGACGCCGGCCGTTGCCATGTCACCTGGTGCCATGAAGAGCGGCAGATCCTCCTGGGCCGCGACGATATCACTGACCTCCACTTTCGCCTGCGCCGCTCCGGATTGAGCGGGGGTCCAGGCGACAGCCATCAACTGAAGGCGTCCCAGGAAGTCCGGCACAGGCACTTCGAAGCTGGCTCGGCCCTGTTCGTCGAGGGCTGTGATGCCGGAGAACCAGACGACTGTGCGAGGCCATGTGTAGTCGCCTATCCGAAGAGAACCGAGGTCGACATCACCACCCGAGTGGAGCGGCGCAGCATTTCCCTGATCAGTGATGACTCGGCCATAGCTGTCGAGAATCTCGACTCCGAGGCGGCGCGGCCCGTGGAAATGAACAAAGGGATCTGGTGGCGCATAGTTTGTCAGGCTCAGGATTCCGGCGTCGACTGCGGCCAGCGCCACGTAGCCGGAAGAACCCGGGCGCAAGCCCTTGATCTCGACGACTACGCGCTGGTCTCTACGAGGGGTCGCAGTCCTCGGAACGTGGATACTGGCTTCGAGCTGCGAACGTGGATCGTGAACAGCGAAGCTCGCTACTCCAATGGCGCGCGGTGGGTCCATCCCATCCGTGGCACGGTCGATCGGCCGGAAGACGGTGGCCAGCAGATAGGGATGGGGACCCCAGCGCTCGTCAACTGTCAGCGAGATATCGACGGGTTCGTCGTCGACATCCCGGCTGACGATCTCGTGCACTCGATCGCTCGCGACCGCGAGAATCAATTCGCCCGGGAAGGCAGACTCGATTCGTGCCGTCAAAGTGTCCCCCGGTCGATAGGCTTGGTTATCGAGTATGACCTTGACGAGATCGGGGCGGCCGGCGCTGCGGATTGTGCTCTCAAAGCCCAGCGTAAATGAGATCTCTGTCAACAACTGCCCCGCTTCACGGGTCAATTTGAGGTGATAGCGGCCAAGCGGTTCGTCTATCGGCAGTCGCGCGGATCTCTCCGTTCCATCGGCCAGCGTTCCGCTTCGCAGAAGATGGCGATAGATCTGTCCTTCGTAGTCAAACTCGCTGTCATCGTCGCGTTGACGCTGCCACTGGAACGCCTCCTCCTCGGCGAAGAGCTGCCATTTCAAACTCGGAACCGGGATCTGACGGCCGTCGTCGTCAACGGCGACAATTTCGATCTCCGCGGGTTTGCCGGCGCCGGCAGGAGGGGAAACACGCGCCCCGAGCCAGTGGTGGCCTGGGCGCCCGACTCTCCAGTTGAAATCGCTGCCGACTGGACGCCCATCCGTGTCATCAATCTGCACGCGCACATTTGCCTCGAGCGGCACCGCGGCTTTGGGAAGCACATCCAGCACGACATCGATTTCCGTCGAGCCGTCTTCCGATGTGCGTGGCAATTCCCTGGGTGGCCCGGAAGCGACGACAGCACCTTCCTGAGGCTCTTCGCCTCCAAAGTGGAAGCTCTCGAATCCCTTGAAGGGGGCGCCTGCCCGCCGGAGGACCATGCGGTAGCGACCGGAGAGGCCTGCAGCAGGCGCGCCGTAGAGATACTTCGCGTGGAGTTTGACGTTCTTGGGCGCATCCAGCGTGATCGGTTCCTTATCGGGATTGTCCACCTGCAGTTCAATGCGGTTCGGAACGAAGTTCTTGACCTGGAGATCGGCTGAACCCACCAGGGAATTGCCCGCATATATCTCCGTCCGCCACGCGCCGGACGCTGCAGCGTGTGGCAGCTTCAAGGACACATGAGCAACTCCAGCCTTGAATTCCCGGATATCCAGTTCGGGGATGACGGACTGGTCTGGGGCCACCGGTCGGAGCCTGAGGGGGGGCGGCTCGATCCCCATGGCTCGATCGTTCCGCACTATGACCATCACCTCGACAGTCTCGCCCGGGCGATATATGCCGCGGTCAGTCCATACGTAGGCGTCCAGCGGACCTGGCGCCGCCCTTCCGGCGATGTTGCGATCGCTGAGATCAAGCGCGTCGCCGGACGTATCGAGGAATGCAAAATCACCGGCAGGCCCGAATGCAAGGACACCGCGCAGTCGATTGCCGAGGATGCCCTGAGCGAGGCCGGGGGCGAAACTTACGATCCCATCCGCGTCGGTGGACGAGCTACCCAAGATGCGATTGGCAGCACTGACAAGGTCGACGCGTATTCCAGGATAAGCCATGCCCTCGCTGATCGAACGCGCGACGACATGGAGCCCGCCCGACCCACGCATCAACTGGAGACCGATGTCCGTACGGACGATCCACTGGGTCGGAATCAATTCGGATTCGAGGGTGCCATAGCCGAAACTTTCGATCCAGTCATCCTCCGTGAGGGGGTCCTTAGTGGTATTTCCTGGTATTGCAGCCAGGGCATACACTCCATTGCCAAGTGCATCTGGCGCTCCATCATCAACAAACCCTTTTGAAAAGATCCCATCTCTGAAGTGTTCCGCTCCACGCGCGTCTAAAATCGCCCCGATTGGCAGCTCCGTCAGGGTCTCGGTATTTCGGCTATCATCTATCTTGGCGCTGCCCCACCACACAATTCGGCCCGATCGGAGTCTGATATTCTCGAAGGCTTCAAAATCAAGACTCTTCCCAACACGCCCAAGTGCCACCTCGTTGATGAGCTGGCGATCCGTTATTTGAAGTAGTAACAAAGTCACTTTCTTTACATTTACGGATTTTAGTGGAATCAGCCCGCGACCGTCTTTAGGCAAAATTAAGGTGTCTGACTTAAAGGCAAGATCGGGTGCGCGATCGCCGATCTTAATCTCAACATTACGATCCGATTTAAGAGAGCGACCATCGGCAGCAGCTAGTTCTGCTTTCAGCGTCACAGTATATTTTTCTCCAAATCTTAAACCATAGACACATAATTGTTCTCCAGCTATTGCGATCTCAACAGCCCAGGGTTCCTCCTTGGAGTCATAAATTCGCTTTGCCAGTACCCAATTCTGATACTGAGTTTGCCGCACCATATCCAACGGCGAACTAAAAGTGACGCACCATTTCGGTGTTCTTCCATCCTGGCTTGTCTCTTCTCCATCTTGAAAAAACTCCAGGTCGGACCCCCGCAATTCGGCGAGTCTTTTCTCAAGCGCGGGATCCGAGATGAGCCGCCCGATCTCGGCCCAGGTCCTGATTGCCAATTCACGCCTCTCCTGGCTCTCGAGGTGTCGGGCAATCAGCAGAAGCGCTTCGGTTGCAACTCCGCTGTCGGTCGTCTTTGACACCGTTGCGGTGACAAAAGCATTATATGCCGCCGCAGCGCCTTCAGGCGCGTTCGGGTCGAGGTTGCGCCATGCACGGGAGAGCTGCAGCCAGGTCTCAGCGTCGCCTGGACGTCCTGCGACAATCTCTTCGAGCGCTTCCACCGCCTGACGCCAATGGCCCGTCTGAGCGGCGTCCTTGGCGGCGCGCAAGCGAGTGGCCAAGCTGACGCCGGCAGACGTTGGGGCGATGGCCAAACGTTCGCGGTAACGCTCGGCATCTGCCGCGATGTCGGGCAACTCAAGCGCTGCGGCGGGAACAAGCACGCCAACAAGCAGGGCCAGCATGACGGCCGACGCTATACGTCCTGCCCGCAATATAATTACCCGATAGCATTTTGTGAAATTTGCCATCTTATCAATTTGCCATCTAATCAAATTTGCCTAGCGTCGTCGGTTTCCCGACGGCCAGCTAATAGGCTATCATACCAAGAACCTCATGATGAGGGAATGAGAAATGTTACTTGTCGTGTTTTGCCAAGGATGGCTCTCTGATTGATTACGGGAGCAAAATATGAGTAGAAAATCTTCTGCATTTCTGAGTTACGTTCGTGAAGTGGATGAAGTAAAGGACGTAACTAGATTTCGGGAATCTCTTGAGCAAGCGGTTCGGGAATTGGGATTGGAGGATTTTTCGATTTTTCATGATCGGCTTGATGTGCAGTGGGGCGATGATTGGCGCGAGAGAGTTAAAAATTCTCTTGATAAAGTGCAGATACTGATAACAATTATTTCTCCTGGATTATTCCGTAGCGAGCCATGTCGCTTTGAAATTGAGTTTTTTTGGAAAGAGAGGCAAAAGTAGAGGGTTCAAAGACATTTGTATTGCCGATATATTTTGTGAAAACTCCAGCCTTCGAACCCGAGGCTGACTCGTCCGACGAGTTAATTGTGCGATTGCGCGAGCGGTCGTATCTCGACTTTCGAAACCTGCGTATCAAGAATAAGGACGATCAGGAATATCGGAAGGAAATCATCTCGGCCGCAGAACGAGTCGCGGGGCTGTTGTCTCCGGATGATGGTGGCGGATCGGTCAAAAGGCTGTCGCTGGTAAGCAGAATTCGATCGGGTGGGAAATCCAGTTCTCTCGCCAAGCGCGCAGACGGTGACGTGGGAGAGCCGGAAGTTGCACCAATAGTAACGAATCGGACAATAGATACAAATGAAAATATCATTGTAAGAGGCAAGAAAGATATAGAATCTGGCATTCATTATCACTCAATAAAAAAAACATTGATCAGGTTATTTTTATCGACGATTGCTGTTGCACTTATATTATCGGTCATTTATTGGAGAGACTCTATTTTTGACTATGCTAGGAATTCTATTTTTGGGGAAAATCCGCCGATCGAAAATCCGCCGATCGAAATAATTCCGGAGCCAAGGGATTGTGTCGTCCAGCGCTCCACCCAGAGCTACCGCGAGCCTAACACACAGGCGATGCTCGGACCCCATTTGAGCCCGGGCGAGCGCGCGCGGACGGTGGGGCGCGTGGCGGGCAGCGATTGGCTCGTGGGTGCTGAAGAGAACGGCGTGCGCTTCTACTTCCGTGCGGTTGACTGCGGCTCTTAAGCAGCGCAGGCGGCCGTTTGTCTGATGAATGTGGTTCCTTACTTAAGATTTTTCCTGATGAGACGGTAGTTTGCCATCCCGACGTTCACGGCTTCCGGCCGTCCTGCTCCACCAAGCTTCGCCAGCCAGCTTTCGTTATCGATAGAGAGAGAGCGGAGCTGGCCTGTTAAGGCGCCATTCAGCCGCGCCTCGTCAGGCGGAGCGGGCCGAATCCGGCCGCTCCTCACCCTTTGCGGACTGCCACTGGCGGTTGAGGCGGTGTCAAAACCGGGTGCCCCGTCATCCAAAAGCGCGCGCCCGGCTATAAACAGGCTGGCGAGCCGGCGCATCCGCAATGGGCCGCCGCGCCCCGGCGATCAGCCTCTCCGGCGCGGCTTGGCCGGCGGGCAGGGGCCCGAGGACCGGCGTTCGACGATCTTCGAGGCGATCAGGATGCGCTGCGGCGGCTCATAGGGCGGGCGGCCGGCCTTGATCCGCTCGATCAGCAGGCGGACGGCGGCCGCGCCCATCTCGGCGCCATAGACCCGGACGGTGGTCAGCTGCGGCGAGATCTGGGTCGCCGCGGCGAAGTCGCCGAAGCCGATCACCGAGACCTCCTCCGGGATGCGGTAGCCGAGCGACAGCAGCTCCGACACCACGGTCAGGGCCAGCCCGTCATGGGCGCAGAAGAAGGCGGTGGGATTGACGCCCTTGGCCTGCAGCGCGCGCAGCGCGTCGACGAATCCGCTGTTCTCCTCGAACCACATCTGGTGCAGCGACGCGTCCGGCTCGACCTCGGTGACCTCGCGGATGCCGTGGTAGCGCTCCGCCCGCCCGCGATAGCCGGCGGTGCCGTGGACGAAGGCGATCACGCGATGGCCGCGCTGCAGCAGGTACTGCCCGACCGCCTGGCCCGCCTCGCGGTCGGTGCCCCCCACCTGGTCGACCGGTTCGAGCGGCCCGATCCAGCCCATGCGCACGACCGGGATGCGCATGGCGTCGACCAGCTCGAGCGTCTGCCGGTCATGCGGCCCGACCAGCAGCAGCCCGGCGCTCAGCTTGGCGATCGAGGCGACATGGTCGGGGGCGTGGGTCCATTGCAGCCGCAGGGGATAGCCCAGCCGGTGCGCCTCCCGCTGCACGCCGTTCTGGACCATCATCCGCAGCTCGCTGTTGACCAGGTCCATGTCGTAGCAGGCCACGCCGATGTCGCGCGGGCCGGCCTGGGCGCTGGCATAGCCGAGTGCGGCGGCGGCTTCCTCGACCCTGAGGCGGGTGGCCTCGCTGACCCCGTCCTTGCCCGAGAGCGAGCGCGACACGGCGAATTTCGACACGCCGACGCGGTCGGCGATGTGCTGCAGCGTCACCCGGCCGCCCCGTCGTTCAGCGCCCATCAGCATCCGTCACCCGACACATATCGAACATAACGCTTTACCTAACAAATCCATACTGGAACGCTACCGTTAGCCAAAGCAAGAGCTAAGACGTTAGCCTCACTGGCTGGGAGGACACCATGAGGGAAGAGCTGAAGGCGGCGCTGAGCCGTCGTGCCTTTCTCGCGGCCGGCTCCGCCGCGATCGCCATCCCGGTGCTGCCGGTCCGCGCCTTCGCCGGGGACGCCAAGGAAGCCGCGGTGCTGCAGGCGCTGGTCGACAAGGGCGCGCTGCCGCCGCTGCAGGACCGGCTGCCGGAGAACCCGCTGGTGGTCACGCCGGTCGACCGCGTCGGCGTGCATGGCGGCGACTGGTCCCATGCGCTGGTCGGCGGCGGGTCGCTGTCGATGCTGGTGCGCTACCAGGGCTATGAGCCGCTGCTGCGCTACACGCCGGACTGGTCCGGGGTGACGCTGAACGTCGCCGAGGATTTCCAGTCCAGCCCGGATGCCAAGGAGTTCACGGTCCGGCTGCGGAAGGGGATGAAATGGTCGGACGGCCATCCCTTCACCACCGAGGACATCCGCTTCTGGTACGAGGACATCCTGCTCAACAAGGAGGTCGCCTTCATCGGCCAGGACCACTGGAAATCCGGCGGCAAGCCGGCCCGGCTGGAGGTGGTGGACGAACAGACCTTCAAGGTGATCTTCGACCGGCCGAGCGGCCTGTTCCCGCTGCAGATCGCCTGGGCCAATTCCGACCAGACCTGCAAGGCGCCGAAGCACTACCTGCAGCAGTTCCACCTCAAGCACAATCCGCAGGCCAATGAGCTGGCGAAGTCCCGCGGCTTCGAGAGCTGGATCCCGCTGTTCCAGTTCGAGGCCGGCTTCGCCAGCGACAACGACTACTTCCAGAACTCGAAGCGCCCGACCCTCGCGGCCTGGAAGCTGACCGTCGCGCCGGGGGAAAGCACCGAGCGGGCGATCGCCGAGCGCAACCCGTATTACTGGAAGGTCGACACGGCCGGGCAGCAACTGCCCTATTTCGACCGCATCGTCTACCAGATGGTCGCCGACCCGCAGGTCCTGCTGCTGAAGGTGCTGCAGGGCGAGATCGACATGATGGACCAGTACATCGCTACGCCGGGCAACAAGGCGGTGCTGTTCGACGGCCAGGAGAAGGGCGGCTACGGCTTCTACACGCTGACCTCGACCGAGGCCAACGAGATGGTCTTCATGCTCAACCTCAACCATCCGGACGAGGTCAAGCGCGCCCTGTTCACGAACAAGGACTTCCGGGCGGCGCTGTCGCTGGCGCTGGACCGGCAGGCGCTGATCGACACCGTCTTCATCGGCCAGGGCGCGCCGGCCCAGGCCTCGATCGAGAAGGGCGATCCGCTGTATGTCGAGCGGCTGGCGACGCAGTACACGGCCTATGATCCGGATGGCGCCAATGCGGCGCTGGACAAGATCCTCCCGGACAAGGACGGCGACGGCTACCGGCTGGACAGCCAGGGCCGGCGGGTCTCGATCATCTTCGAGATCGACCAGTCGCGGACCACCTTCCTCGACATCTTCCAGCTGGCCATCCCGATGTTCCAGGCCGTCGGCATCGACGTGCAGATGAAGCCGATGGACCGGTCGCTGTGGGAGACGCGGGTGCGGCAGGGGCGGGAGTTCGACGGTACCGCGCACAAGTTCGGCGGCAATTCCGGCATCCCGGCGATGCTCGACCCCCGCTACTTCCTGCCCTACACGACCGAAGCCTTCTACGCCAAGGGCTGGCAGCTCTGGTACCGCGACCGCACCAACCCGGATGCGATCGAGCCGCCGGAGGTCACCAAGAAGCAGTTCGAGCTCTACGACCAGCTCAAGGCCACCGCCGATCCCGCGAAGCAGAACGAGCTGATGCGGCAGGTCCTCGAGCTCTGCGCCGACGCCTTCTACACCTTCGGCGTGACCCTGCCGGCCGACAGCTACGGCGTCGTCCGCAACGCCATGGTGAACGTCACCAAGTCCATGCCGAACTCGTTCGGCTGGCCGACGCCCGGCCCGACCCGGCCGGAGCAGTACTTCAAGGCCTGATCCCGACTCCCGCCCTGCCACGACCGAGCCGATGGACACGATGCCCGACACCTCGCAGCCGACCGCGCTCCGCACGCCCGACTGGTACCGGACCGCCACCCGCTGGACCCAGTTGACCCTGGCCGAGGACGACCCGGTCCGGTTCGACCCGGAGGTCTGGATCGACCTGTTCCGCCGCACCCGGTCGAACGCCACCTGCCTCTCGGCCGGCGGCTACATCGCCTATTACCCGAGCCAGGTGCCGCTGCACTATGTCAGCCGCTTCATCGGCGAGACCGACCCCTTCGGCACGCTGGTCGCCGGCGCCCGGTCGCTCGGCATGCATGTCATGGCCCGCGTCGACCCGCACGCCATCCACCAGGACGCGGCCGACGCCCATCCGGAATGGATCGCGGTCGACAAGGAGGGCCGCCCGCGCCGGCACTGGGCCTATCCCGATGTCTGGGTGACCTGCGCCTATGGCGACTACAACAGCACATTCATGCCCGAGGTGGTCGAGGAGATCACCCGCACCTACGACATCGACGCGATCTTCGCCAATCGCTGGCAGGGCCATGGCGTCTGCTACTGCGCCGACTGCCGGACCCGGTTCAAGTCGGAGTCGGGCCACGACCTGCCGCTGCAGCCGGACGCCAACGACCCGGTCTGGCAGGCCTGGGCGGCCTGGCGCCGCAAGGTGCTGACCGCCGTGGTGGCGCAGTGGGACGACGCGGTGAAGGCGATCCGCCCGCATGCCAGCTTCATCCCGAACATGAGCGGCTCCTCGCTGATGGAGTTCGACCTGTCGGTGATCCAGAAGCACTGCCCGTTCCTGGTGGTCGACCACCAGGGTCGGCGCGGGGTCGAGGTCGGCTGGTCGGCCGGGCGCAACGGCAAGCGCATCCGCGCCACCTTCCCCGACCGCCCGGTGCAGATGATCACCTCGATCGGGCCGGAGGAGGAGTATCGCTGGAAGGACGCCGTGACCTCGGGCGAGGAGATCGTGCTGTGGATCAATGACGGCGCCGCGCACGGCATCCATCCCTGGTTCACCAAGTTCAACGGCGTCGTCTCCGACACGCGCTGGGTCGAGCCGGTGGCCGACGCCTTCGCCGTGCATGCCAAGCTCGAGCCGGTGCTGGCGCCGATGCGGCCGGCGGCGGAGATCGCGGTGATCGACCCGTCGACCACGCTGCGCCACTGGGCGCCGGAGAAGCGGCACGAGGCCGAACGCCACGACCTCGGATTCTATCACGCGCTGGTCGAGGCCCGGCTGCCCTTCGAGCTGCTGTCGGACCAGGTGATGACGGCCGAGGCGCTGGACCGGTTCAAGCTCCTGGTCCTCGCCAACGTCTCCTGCCTGTCCGACGCGCAATGCGAGGCGATCCGCGGCTATGTCGGGCGCGGCGGCAGCATCGTCGCCGCCTACGAGACCTCGCTGCGGACCGAGTCCGGCGCGATGCGCCCGGAGTTCGGCCTGGCCGACGTGCTGGGCGTGACGCTGCAATCCGGCCCGCGCGGCATCGTCAAGAACGGCTATGTCGCCCTCAACGGCCGGCACCCGGTCAATGCCGGCTATGACGGCGCCGCCCGGATCATCGGCGGCACAAGGCTGATCCATGTCGCGCCGGCGGCCGGTGCCGAGCAGCCCTTCCTCTACGTGCCGGACTTCCCGGACCTGCCGATGGAGGAGGTCTATCCCCGCGAGGCGCCGCAGGGCGCCGCGGTGGTGGCGCGCGAGACCGGGTCGGGCGGCCGGTCGGTCTACATCCCCTGGAACATCGGCGAGATCTTCTGGGAGGTGCTGGCGCCGGACCATTCCCGCCTGATCGGCAACGCCGTGCGCTGGGCCCAGGGGGCCCTGGGCCGGGCGCCGCAGGTCACCGTCGACGGCCCCGGCGTGGTCGACCTGGCTTTGCGCGAGGACGCCTCCGGCCTCGCTTTGACCATCGTCAACCTGACCAACCCGATGATGCTGAAGGGGCCGGTGCGCGAGGTCCTGCCGCTCGGCCCCCAGCGCGTCTCGATCGCCGTGCCGCCGGGCCGGTCGGTGGCCAAGGCGGCGCTGTTGGTGGCCGGCCGGCAGGTGCAGGCGGTGCCGCAGGACGGCCGGGTCGTGATCGAGGTGCCGTCGATCGACCGGCTGGAGGTCGTGCACGTGACGTGGAGTTGACCCCGTAGGTTGGGTTCGCGGTTCGCGAACCCAACATCGCAGACGCCGGATCCATGTTGGGTTCGCCCGAGAGCGAACCCAACCTACGCCGCGAGGAGCAAAGAGTCGGCGGGTAGAAGAATGAGGGAGGAGAGGGATGCTCGGCTACATCCTCAAGCGCATTCTCGCCATGGTGCCGACGCTGTTCGGCATGTCGCTGATCTCGTTCCTGATCATCCAGCTGCCGCCGGGCGACTACCTGACCTCGCTGCTGTCCTCCTGGTCCGACAACGGCCAGCCGATCGACCCGGCGCAGATCGAGCGGCTGCGGGCGCAATACGGCTTCGACCAGCCCTTCTACGTCCAGTACTGGAAATGGATGTCCGGCATCCTGTTCCGCGGCGATTTCGGCTATTCCTTCGACTGGAACCAGCCGGTCGCCGGGCTGATCTGGGACCGCATGGGCTCGACCCTGGCGATCTCGCTGGCCAGCCTGGTCTTCGTCTGGGCGGTGTCGCTGCCGATCGGGATCTATTCCGCCGTCCGCCGGCATTCGGTCGGCGACCATGTCTTCACCTTCCTCGGCTTCCTCGGCCTGGCGATCCCGAACTTCATCTTCGCTTTGACCCTGATGTATCTCTGCTACCGCTATCTCGGGCAGAGCGTCGGCGGCCTGTACTCGCCGGAATTCACCGATGCGCCGTGGAGCTGGGGCAAGGCCTGGGACCTGCTGGCCCATCTCTGGATCCCGGTCGTGGTCATCGGCACCTCCGGCACGGCGGCGCTGATCCGCATCCTGCGCGCCAACCTGACCGACGAGCTGAACAAGCCCTATGTCATCACCGCCCGGGCCAAGGGCCTGCCGGAGCACCGGCTGGTGCTGCGCTACCCGCTGCGGATCGCGCTGAACCCGTTCATCTCGGCGATCGGCTGGGTGCTGCCGCATCTGGTCTCGGGCGTCACCATCACCGCGATCGTGCTGAACCTGCCGACCGCCGGGCCGCTGCTGCTGCGGGCGCTGGTGTCGCAGGACATGTATCTGGCCGGCAGCTTCATCCTGCTGCTCAGCGCGCTGACCTTGGTCGGCATGCTGGTCTCCGACCTGCTGCTGGCGCTGCTCGACCCCCGCATCCGGTTCAGCTGAGGGCCGCGCCATGACCATGCAGGACCTGGCGGATCTGGACACCGAAGGGCCGGCGATCAGCCCGCTCGAGCCCGGCCGCGGCCCGGCGACCCTGGCGGCGGTCGGCCCCTGGCGGCTGATGCTGGGCAAGCTGCTGCGCCAGAAGGTCGCCATGGCGGCGGCGGTCGTGGTGCTGCTGCTCTACCTCATCGGCGCCTTCGCCGAATTCCTCGCGCCCTCCAGCCCGGACCTGTCGCGGCCGCAATACACCTACGCCCCGCCGCAGGAGCTCAGCCTGTTCGTCGAGACGCCGGATGGCGGCTGGGCGTTCAACCTGCATGTCAAGGGCTACAGGATCGCGATCGACCCGCAGGCGCTGCGCCGCACCTTCGTCGTCGACGACAGCAAGGTCGTGTCGGTCGGCTTCTTCGTCAAAGGCCGGCCCTACAAGCTGTGGGGGCTGATCCCGCTCGACCGGCACCTGATCGGGCCGGTCAACCCGAACGACCCGATGTACCTGCTGGGCGCCGACCGGCTCGGCCGCGACCTGTTTTCGCGGCTGGTCCATGGCACCCGCATCTCGATGTCGATCGGCCTGGTCGGCGTCGCGCTTTCGCTCATCCTCGGCGTCACGCTGGGGGCGGTCTCCGGCTTCTATGGCGGCTGGGTCGACATGCTGATCCAGCGGCTGATCGAGGTGGTCAGCGCCATGCCGACCATCCCGCTCTGGCTCGGCCTGGCCGCCGCCATCCCGCTCAGCTGGTCGCCGCTGCAGGTCTATTTCGTCATCACCGTGATCGTGTCGCTGCTCGGCTGGACCGGGCTGGCGCGCGAGGTGCGGGGCCGGTTCCTGGCCCTGCGCGGCGAGGATTTCGTCACCGCCGCCCGGCTCGACGGGTCGGGCGAGCGGCGGCTGATCTTCCGCCACATCCTGCCGTCGCTGACCAGCCACATCCTGGCCGTGGTCACCCTCGCCGTGCCGACCATGATCGTGGCCGAGACCTCGCTGTCCTTCCTCGGCATCGGGCTGAAGCCGCCGGTGGTCAGCTGGGGCGTGCTGCTGCAGGACGCGCAGAGCATCCGCACCGTCGCGACCGCCCCCTGGCTCCTGTTCTGGCCCGGCCTTGCCGTGGTGGTCGCCGTCCTCGCCTTCAACTTCTTCGGCGACGGGCTGCGCGACGCCGCCGACCCGTATGAGAGCTGAGGCGATGGACGCACCCGACGATGTGGCGTTGTCGGTCCGCGACCTGTCGCTCGACTTCCATCTGCGCACCCACATCCTGCACGCGGTCCGCAACGTCGGCTTCGACCTCCGCCGCGGCCGGACGCTGTGCCTGGTCGGCGAAAGCGGCTCGGGCAAGAGCGTCACCGCCCGCGCCCTGCTGCGCATCGTCGACAAGGTGGGCCGCATCACCGGCGGCCGCATCCTGCTGCGGACCGAGGGGCGCGAGATCGACGTGGCCGCGCTGGACCCGCGCGGCCGCGACATCCGGGCCATCCGCGGCCGCCGCATCGGCCTGATCTTCCAGGAGCCGATGAGCTCGCTGTCGCCGGTGCACACCATCGGCTCGCAGATCGTCGAGGCGATCCGCCTGCACACGGCGCTGGACCGGCGCCAGGCCAGGCAGCGGGCGATCGAGCTGCTGCGCCAGGTCGAGATCCCGGAGCCGGAGCGGATGGCGGACCGCTACACCTTCGAGTTCTCCGGCGGCATGCGGCAGCGGGCGATGATCGCCATGGCGCTGGCCTGCGACCCCGACATCCTGATCGCCGACGAACCGACCACGGCGCTGGACGTCACCACCCAGGCCGAGATCCTCGACCTGATCAAGCGGCTGCAGGTCGACCGCGGCATGGCCATGCTGCTGATCACCCACGACATCGGCGTGGTGGCCGAGGTGGCCGACGACGTGGCAGTGATGCGCTTCGGCCGGATCATCGAGCAGGGCCCGGTCGACGACATCTTCCACCGGCCGCAGCACCCCTATACCCGCCGCCTGCTGGCCTCGACCGCGAAGCTCGAGGCCGGCGCGGCGAGGCGGGGAGGGGCCGCGGCTATGGAGGCGCCGATCCTGTCCGTCCGCGGCCTGGGCAAGGTCTACGGTGAATCCCGCCGCTGGCTCCCCGGCAGCGGCCGCTATGCGCTGCGTGCCGTCGATGATGCCAGCTTCGACCTGCATCCCGGCGAAAGCCTCGGCATCGTCGGCGAAAGCGGCTCCGGCAAGACCACGCTCGGCCGGCTGGTGCTGCGCATCGTCGAGCCCAGCGCGGGCACCGTCACCTATCGCGACCGCGAGGGGCGGGAGGTCGAGGTGACGGGCCTGGGCAAGCGCGAGCTGCGCCGCTTCCACCGCGAGGTCCGGCTGGTGTTCCAGGACCCGTTCTCCTCGCTCAACCCGCGGATGACGGTGAAGGACATCATCGGCGACCCGCTGAAGGTCAACGGCCTGGCGCAGGGCCAGGCGCTGGAGGCGAAGGTCGCCGGGCTGATGGCGCTGGTCGGGCTCGACCCGCAGGCGATGGAGCGGCACCCGCACGCCTTCTCCGGCGGCCAGCGCCAGCGCATCGGCATCGCCCGCGCCTTGGCGCTCGACCCGCGCATCATCATCGCCGACGAGGCGACCTCGGCCCTCGACGTGTCGATCCGCAGCCAGATCCTCGACCTGCTGCTGGAGCTGCGGGCCCGGCTGGGCCTCAGCTTCCTGTTCATCTCGCACGACATCTCGGTGGTCCGGTACTTCTGCGACCGGGTGATCGTGATGCACAAGGGCCGGATCGTGGAGACCGGCGACGCCGAGCAGATCTGCACCCGCCCGCGCGAGCCCTACACCCAGCGCCTGATCTCCGCCGTGCCGAGCCCCGATCCCCGCCGCAAGCGCATGCTGCATCGCCTGCGCGCCGGCGGACCGACCGAGCCGCCCGTCGTCGCGAGAAGCGGTGCCGGTGGCTGACCGCTATTACGCGGCGGCCTGGCTGATCACGGCGCAGGCGCGCTTCAGGGCGTCGAGGGCGTCCATCAGCCGGGCCTCCTGGCCGTGCCGCTTGATGCAGGTGATGATGATGCTGGCCACGGCATGGCCGCCGCGGTCGAGGATCGGGCAGCAGATGTCGGTCAGGCCGACGAAATCCCGGCTCTCATGCAGCTCGAAGCCGCGGCCGCGGATGCCGTCCAGCGACGCCCGCAGCTCATCCTCGGTCACCCGGCCCCGGGCCTGGGGCAGGCTCTCGCGGATCAGGCGCTGCTGCACCTCCGGCGGCTGGAAGGCGACGATCACCTGGCCGGAGGTGGCGTCCACCGCCGGCCGGTTGAAGCCGAGATTGAGGGTGAAGCTGATGTCCGGCTCGCCGGAGACCGAGGCCAGCACGACGGTGCGGCCGCGATACAGCACCACCAGATGGGCGGAATGGCCGGTCTCTGCCGCCAGCGCGTTCATCACCGGCACCGCCTCGGTCACCAGGTTGCGCACCCGCGGCGTGCGCAGCCCGAGCGAGAACAGCCGGTTGGTCAAGGTCAGGTCGTCGCTGGCCGGGTCGCGGGCGAGGTAGTCCCGCTCCAGCAGCACCATCACCATGCGGAAGATCTCGCTCTTCGACCGGCCCAGCCCGTCGGCGATCCGGGTCAGCGACAGCGGCTCGTCCCGGCTGGCCAGCAGCTCCAGGATGTCCAGGCCCTTCTCCAGCGCCGGCGCCGAATAGGCCGCCTTCTTCTCCGTCACATCCAACCCCCAAGCGAGCCCACGCGAGTCCGGGGCGGGACTGTATCGCCGCCGCCGGCGTTCCGAGGAATGTTTTATACATGATGTTGACACCATCAGTAAAACAACCCTAGCGTTCTTCCAACGGCGGCCGAGACCGCCCGCAGGAGGCGCAGCGTGGAAAGCATCGAAACCGTGGCGGTGGGATCGAGCCGGGGTGCGCCGACCATCCGTCGCAGCACGGCCTTCACCGACATCGACTTCGACCGGCCGGGCCGGCAGGTCGGCTTCTTCCACATCCCGCAATCGCCGGACGACGACGCCTGGGGCACCGTGCGCATCCCGCTCGCGGTGATCGCCAACGGCACCGGGCCGACCGTGATCCTCGAGGGCGGTAATCACGGCGACGAATACGAGGGGCCGATCACCCTCGGCGAGATCATCCGCGACCTCGACCCCGGCACGATCCAGGGCCGGCTGATCCTGATCCCGGCGATCAACCTGCCGGCGGTGGTGGCCGGCAAGCGCACCTCGCCGGTCGACGGGCTGAACTTCAACCGCACCTTCCCGGGCGACCCGGCCGGCACCATCACCCGGCAGATCTCGGCCTATGTGCAGGATGTGCTGCTGCCGCGCGGCGACGCCTTCCTCGACCTCCATTCCGGCGGCTCGTCGCTCGACATCCTGCCCAGCGCGATCGTCGAGCCGGCGCCCGACCCGGCGCATCAGCGGCGCAACATCGACGCGGTGCTGGCCTTCGGCGCGCCGATCACGGTGGTGGTCGACAATCTCGGCGAGCCGCGCACCGCCACCGCCGCCGCCGTCGCCGCCGGCCTGACCGTCGTCGGCACCGAGATGGCGGGGGCAGGCACCGTGTCGCTCGACGCGCTCGACATCTGCCGCCGCGGCGTGCGCAGCGTGCTGGCCCATCTCGGCGTGCTCGACCCGTCCTTCGCCGCACCGCGGCGCCCGGACCCCAAGGTCTATGAGGTGGCAGGCGCATCCTCCTACGTCCTCGCCGGCGATGACGGGGTGTTCGAGCCGTACCACCGCAACGGCGCGGAGGTGCGGGCCGGGCAGCCGGCCGGGCGGATCCATTTCCTGCATGATCCCGGCCGCGCGCCGGCCGAGTTGCGCACCGGCGCCGACGGCATCGTCTATGCCCGCCGCCAGCCGGGGCGGGTGCGGCCCGGCAATTGCTGCCTGGTCGTCGCCTCGCCCTATCGCGGGAGCCTCGGATGATCGGCTTCCACGACATCGAAGCTGCCGCCGACCGGATCCGCGGCCATGTCCGGCGCACCCCGCTGATCCGGGCCGACCAGCTGCTGCAGGCGCCGGCGCCGGCGCCGCTGTGGCTCAAGCTGGAATGCCTGCAGGTCACCGGCTCGTTCAAGGCGCGCGGCGCGACCAACCGGCTGCTGGCGGCCGACCCGGCGACGCTGGCCCGCGGCATCGTCACCGCGTCGGGCGGCAATCACGGCCTCGCCGTGGCGCGGGCCGGCCATCTCGCGCGGGTTCCGACCACCGTCTTCCTGCCCGGCAATGCGTCGCCGGCCAAGCGCGCCAAGCTGGCCAGTTGGGGCGCCGAGATCCGGATCGAGGGCACGGTCTGGGACGAGTCCGACCGCACCGCCCGAGCCTTTGCCGAGGCGACCGGCGCGGTCTACTTCCACCCCTTCGCCGATCCCGAGGTGGTCGCGGGGCAGGGCACGGTGGCGCTGGAGATCGCCGAGGAGCTGCCGGAGGCCAGCCTGTTCCTGATCGCGATCGGCGGCGGCGGCCTGGCCGCCGGCATGGCCACGGCGATCCGCGCGCTGCAGCCGAAGGCGCGGATCGTCGGCATCGAGCCGGTCGGCTCCCCGACCCTGCGCGCCAGCCTGGACGCGGGTCGGGTGGTGACGCTCGACGCCGTCACCACGGCGGTGCCGACCATGGCCTGCGGCCGCACCGATCCGCGCATCTTCGACATCATCCGCCGCACCGTCGACGAGGTGGTGCTGATCGAGGACCGGGACATGGAGCGGGCGGCGGAGTGGCTGTGGTTCGAGCTCGGCCTCGCCGCCGATCTCAGCGGCGCCGCCTCGGTCGCGGCGCTGCAATCCGGCCGGGTGGTGCCGCGCGACGGCGACGTGGTCTGCGGCCTGGTCTGCGGCGCCGGAACGGACGGCCTCGCCGCCTGAATGCGGGGCCCGGAGGGCAAAACCCTCCCAACAACAAACGAATTCATCTGAGGCTTCACAGGAGAGGACGAGACCATGATCAAGCATGTGCTGTCGGGCGTGGCCCTTACCGCGGTCCTGGCCCTGTCGGGCTTCGCAACCGCCGCCGAGCCGGTGCTCGGCCTCGCCGCCATCGACCTGCAGAACTCCTTCTTCGTGCGGATGAAGGAGGCGGGCGATACCGCGGCCACGGATTACGGCGTCAAGACGACCTGGCAGAGCGCCGAGGGCAGCCTGGAGAAGCAGGTCGCCATCATCGAGAACTTCATCAACCAGAAGGTCGACGCGATCCTGGTCGACCCGATCGACAAGAACGCCCTGCTGCCGGTGATCAAGAAGGCCGAGGCCGCCAAGATCCCGGTGATCACCATGGGCAACAAGGTCGAGGGCGGCTGGAACACCTCGACCCTGTATCCGGACCAGGAGAACATGGCGATGGTGGCCCGCGCGCTGGGCCAGACCCTGGGCGGCGAGGGCGAGGTCGGCCTCCTGGTCGGCACCCGCGGCAACTTCGTCTCCGACACCCGCGAGAAGGCCTTCACCGAGACGCTGGCCAAGGAGTTCCCGAACATCAAGCTGGTCGGCATCCAGCCCACCGGCTGGGATTCGGCCAAGGCCACCGACGCGGCCCAGACCTGGCTGACCACCTATCCCGAGCTGAAGGCCGTGGGCTGCATCTCGGACTCCATGTGCCTGGCCGCCAGCGCCGTCGCCCAGGCGATGGACCGCAAGCTGCTCTATGC
The DNA here is from genome assembly GCF_052078665.1 of Inquilinus sp. CA228. Taxonomy (NCBI): domain Bacteria; kingdom Pseudomonadati; phylum Pseudomonadota; class Alphaproteobacteria; order Rhodospirillales; family Rhodospirillaceae; genus Inquilinus; species Inquilinus sp. CA228. The sequence continues at coordinate 31,390 of NZ_JBQJIK010000040.1, forward strand.
CGGCTATGACGGCGACGAGGAGATGCACCCGCTGCTCGAGGACGGGTCGATGGTGATGGATGTCCTGACCGGCGCCTATCGCGTCGGCTACTGGAACATCGCGGTGGCGGCGCGGCTGGCCAAAGGCGAGAGCATGCCCAAGGACCTGTACATGCCGACCTATTTCGTCACCTCCGACGCCACCGCCCAGGCGCTGGCCGGCAAGGGGCTGAAGGTCGAGCACATCACGCCCGAGGCCGCGACCAAGGCGGCCAAGGCCTATACCGAGCAGCTGGGGCCGAAGCAGCCGGTCTCCGCCATGACCGTCGCGAAGTGAGGGGAGAGGCGAAGGGCAGGGCCATGCCTCCGAAACCGGCGGATGCCACCGCGGCGCGGCGCCTGTCGCTGGCCGGCGCGGGCTTCGGCAATGACCTGGTGCTGGCCGGGCTGATCCTGCTGGTGCTGGTCGGCTTCGGCCTGGCCGGGCCCGGCTTCCTGTCCTTCGCCAATCTCGTCTCGATCGGCCAGCAGACGGCGGTGATCGCCATCGTCGGCTTCGCCATGACCGCAGTGATCATCGCCCGCGGCATCGACATCTCGGTCGGCAGCACCCTGGCGATCGCCGGCATCGTCGCTGGCCAGGCCTATGGCGCCACCGGGTCGGGGCTGCTCGGCATCGTGGCGGCGCTGGCCGCGGGTGGTGGTGTGGGGCTGATCAACGGCCTGCTGATCAGCGCCGTCGGCATCAGCCCGTTCATCGCCACGCTGGCGACGCTGGCGGCGGGGAAGGGGGCGGCGCTCAGCCTGTCCGGCGCTTCCAGCATCCCGATCGACAGCCCGATGCTGCTCTGGGCCGGCAGCGCCGACATCCTCGGCATCCCGGCGTCGCTGCTGCTGGCGGCCCTGCTGCTCGCCGGCTGGTGGGGGCTGCTGCACCGCACCGTGCTCGGCCGCTGGATCTTCGCGGTCGGCGGCAATGCCGGGGCGGCCCGGGCCTCGCTGATCCCGGTCCGCACCGTGCAGACCCTGACCTATGTCCTGGCCGGCATGTCGGCCGGGCTCGGCGCCGTGGTCATCATCGGCCGCCTCGGCTCGGCCCAGCCGTTGGCCGGCATGGGCCTCGAATTCGCGGCGATCACCGCCGCCATCGTCGGCGGCACCAAGCTGTCGGGCGGCGAGGGCAGCGTCACCGGCACGGCGCTCGGCGCGCTGCTGCTCGGCGCCATCAACACCGGCCTGTCCTTCCTGCAGGTGCCGCAGCAGGCGATCTACATCGTCACCGGCGGGCTGGTGCTGTTCGCGGTGCTGCTGAGCCAGCGCGACCGGCTGGCCGCCGCCGTGGCCAAGTGGCGCCGCCGCAGCCGCGCCGCCCACACGGCGGAGGAGGCGGCCCAGGCGGTCCCGCGCCGGCTGGACCGGCACGAGCTGCGCATCGTCGGCCTCGGCAAGCTCTTCCCCGGCGTCAAGGCGCTGGAGGGCGTGGCCTTCGACATCCGCGCCGGCGAGGTGGTGGCGCTGGCGGGCGAGAACGGCGCCGGCAAGTCGACCCTGGTGAAATGCCTGTCCGGCGTGCACCAGCCGGACGAGGGCGGGCTGATCCTGGATGGCCGCCCGGTGCGGCTGCGCACCCCGGCCGAGGCGGCGGCCGCCGGCATCGCCGTGATCCACCAGCATTTCAGCCTGGTGCCCGACCTGACCGTGGCCGAGAACCTGTTCCTGGGGCGCGAGCCCGGCGGCATCGCCCTGCGCCGGGCCGAGATGCGGCGCAAGGCGCAGGAGGTGATCGACCAGTTCGGCCTCGGCCTCCGGCCCGACGACCGGGTCGGCATCCTGACCGTCGGCCAGCGCCAGATGGTGGAGATCGCCAAGTCGATGCTGTCCGAGGCCTGGCTGGTGATCATGGACGAGCCGACCAGCGCCCTGTCGACCCGCGAGCGAGACCGCCTGTACCAGCTGATCGGCCGGATGAAGGGGATCGGCTGCGCCATCCTCTACATCTCGCACAAGATGGAGGAGATCTTCACCCTGGCCGACCGCGCCGTGGTGCTGCGCGACGGCCGCTTCGTCGGCGACCGCGCGATCCGCGACCTCGACGAGCCGGCGCTGATCGGGATGATGGTCGGCCGCGACATCGGCAACGTCTTCCCGCATCGGCCGGTGCCGCGCGGCGCGCTGCTGGTGGCGGTCGAGGACATTTCCGACGGCGGTCTGCTGCGCGCGGCCAGCCTGACCGTGCATGCCGGCGAGGTGGTGGCGCTGGCCGGGTTGATGGGCAGCGGCCGGTCCGAGGTGATGCGCTGCATCGCCGGCCTGTCGGCCCACCGCGCCGGCACGATCCGGATCGGCGGCGCCACGCTGCCGGCCGGCGACGCCCGGCGGGCCAATGCGCTCGGCGTCGCCTATGTGCCGGAGGACCGGCATCTCGAAGGCTTCGTCGGGCCGATGTCGGTCCAGGACAACGTCACCCTGGCCTGGATCCGCGCCCGTAGCGCGCTCGGCCTCGTCCGACCCTCGGCCCTGGCGGCCGAGGCCGGGCGGCTGATCCGGCAGCTCGGCGTCCGGCCGCCCGATCCGCGCAAGCGCGTCGGCGACCTGTCGGGCGGCAACCAGCAGAAGGTGGTGATCGGCAAATGGCTGGCCACCCGCCCGCGGGTGCTGCTGCTGGACGAGCCGACGCGCGGCGTCGATGTCGGCGCGAAATCGGAGCTGCACGCTTTGATCGCCGAGCTGAAGGCGCAGGGCGCCGGGATCCTGATGGTGTCGAGCGAGCTGCCCGAGGTGCTGGGCGTCGCCGACCGCATCGTGGTGATGCATGAGGGCCGCACCGCCGGCGAGCTGCCGCGCGGGGCGACCGAGACCGAGGTGATGGCGCTGGCCTTCGGCCGCAGCGCCGAGGCGCAAAGCCTGACGACACAGGAGAGGGTAGCGGGATGAGCAGGATGAGATTGGCCATCGTCGGCGCCGGCTTCATGGGGCAGTTCCACGCCCAGGCGATCGCCGGGCTGGAGACGGCGACCCTGTCGGCGATCGTCGACCTGTCGGCGGAGCTCGGCCGCAAGACCGCCGACCAGTACGGCGCCCGTCACTTCCCCGACATCGATGCGGCGCTGGCCGCCGATGCCGCCGACGCCTATGTCGTGGCGCTGCCGGACACGCTGCACCAGGACGTCACCTGCGCCCTGCTGGAGGCGGGCAAGCCGGTGCTGGTCGAGAAGCCGATGGCGCACACGCTGGAGGCGGCGCAGGCCATGGCGGCGGCGGAGAAGAAGGGCGGTGGCCGCCTGCTGGTCGCCCATATCCTGCGCTTCGACCCGCGCTACGTGCAGGCGGCGGAGGCGGTGCGGGCCGGCAAGATCGGCGACCCGATCCACGCCAGCTCCGGCCGGTTCACGGTGCGCGACATCGGCACCCGCATGAACGGCTCCTCCAGCGTCTGCTTCTATCTCGGTGTGCACGATGTCGACGCGCTGCAATGGATCAGCGGCGCCGACGTCACCCGGGTCTATTCCCGCGCCGTGTCGAAGCTGATGCCGAGCCTGGGCGTCCGGTCCGAGGACGCGATCTTCACCACCTGCGACATGTCGAACGGCATGGTCGGCCAGCTCTATTTCGGCTGGTCGCTGCCGAGCGACATCCCGACCGGCATCTGGGCCCGGACCGAGGTGGTCGGCACCAAGGGCGTGGTCGATCTCGACGTCCGCGACCACGGCCTGCGGGTGCTGTCGAGCGGCGCCTGGAGCCTGCCGGACGGGCTGCATTGGCCGACCGTCAACGGCCGGATCATGGGCGACCTGTATGAGGAGCTGCGCCACTTCGTGCAGGCGGTGCGCGAGGACAAACCCTTCGTCATCTCGCTGCCCGAGGCGCTGCGCGCCGTCGCGGTCAACGACGCGATCCGGCGCAGCGTCGCCAGCGGGCAGCCCGAAGCGGTCGCCGACTGGCGCGGCTGATGGACACCCCCTGGCTCCGCCGCGCCCTCGATCTCGCGCCGCTGCTGCTGCTGATCCTGCTGGTGGCGGCGTTCGGCCTGATCGATGCGCGGGTGGTCACGCCCGACAGCCTGCGCAACGTGCTGGCCCAGGCCACGCCGGTGGCGCTGCTCGGGCTCGGCGCCTTCGTGGTGCTGCTGACCGGGGGCATCGACCTCTCGGCCGGGGTGGCGGTCGCCTTCTGCAGCGTGGTGATGGCCGGGCGGCTGGATGCGGGCGACCCGCTGGTCCTGGCCCTGCTGGCCGGCCTCGCCACCATGACGCTGCTCGGCCTGCTGAACGGCCTGCTGGTCGGCTATCTCCGCGTGCCGCCCTTCGTCGTCACCCTGGCCACCATGGTGGCGGTGCAGGGGGCGACGCTGTGGGCGGCGCAGAAGGGCGTGCTGATCCTGAAGAGCCCGACGCTGAAGGACATCGGCATCGGGCAGTCGCTCGGCGTGCCGAACTCGGTGCTGCTGGTCGGGCTGATCGCCATCGGCGCGTGGGGACTGATGCGCTGGACCCGCTTCGGCCTGCGCACCTACGCCATCGGCTCCGACCCCGCCGCGGCGCAGCTGGCCGGCGTGCCGCTGCCGCGGCAGCAGCTGCTGACCTATGTCGTCGCCGCCATCTTCACCTTCCTGACCGCGGTGCTGATGATCAGCCGCGTGCCGGTCGTCACCCCCAATCTCGGCGGCACGCCGCTGCTGCTCGACGCCATCGCCGCGGCGGTGCTGGGCGGCACCAGCATCTTCGGCGGCCGCGGCACGGTGTTCGGCGTGGTGATCGGCGCCGTCATCGTCAGCCTCCTGACCAATGCCCTGCGCGTCTTCGGCGTGGACCCGTCCAGCATCGATCTGTTCAAGGGCGCGATCATCGTCCTGGCGCTGATCGCCGATGCCGGGATCCGGATGCTGCGCCTGCGCCTCGATGAAGGACGTATCGGATGATCTCGTTCACGCCCGGGCCCGGCCGCCTGGCCTGGAGCCCGTCGCCGGAGCTCGGCGAACTCGGCAAGGCCCGCGGCGCCGTGCTGGTGCCGACCGGCGCGGTCGAGCAACACGGGCCGCACCTCGCCACCGGCGTCGACATCTGGCTGGCCACCGCGGTGGCGCTCGGCGTCGCCGGCCGCGATCCCTCGGTCCGGGTGGCGGAGCCGATCTCCTACGGCTCCTCGGCGCATCACCTGGCCTTCCCCGGCACGATCAGCCTGCGGCCGTCGACCTTCATCGCCATCGTCGTCGATGTCTGCCGGTCGCTCGCCCGCGACGGCTTCTTCCCGATCGTCCTGAACGGCCATGGCGGCAACCGCGGCGCGCTGCAGGTGGCGGTGTCGGAGCTCGGCGCCGACGGCGTGCGCAGCGCCGCCTTCTCCTATTTCGACCTGATCCGCGAGGACGCGGCGGCGATCCTGCCCGATGCCGACCAGGGCTGCGGCCATGCCTGCGCGCTGGAGACCTCGCTGATGCTGCACCTGTTCCCGGGCTCGGCGCGGGCGGAGGCGATCCCGGCGGGCGGCACGCCGTCCTGCTGGCCCGATCCGCATCTCTATTCCCCGAGCCCGATCACGGTCTGGCGCGGCTTCGAGGAGATCAACCCGACCGGGGTGATCGGCCGCCCGTCCGACGCCACCGCCGAGGCCGGGGCGAAGCTGTACGACGCCGCCGTCACCCGGTCGCTGGAAGCGGTGCTGCGCCTCCGCGACAGCTTCGCCCCCTCTAACTGAGACAATCCGATGAAGACGATCAAGGGCCTGAAGGTCACCACCGCGCCGTCCGGCGCCCCGGTCAGCCGCATGCGCATCGGCGGGCGCTGGGAGGAGGGTTCCGGCGAATTCCTCGAGATCACCAGCCCGGCCACCGGGGCGGTGGTGGGCTTCGTGCCGCTCGGCACCCGCGCCGACGCGCAGCGAGCGATCGCCGCGGCCCAAGCAGCGAAGCCGAAGATCGCCGGCTTGTCGGTGTGGGAGCGGGCGAAGCTGTGCTTCGCCGTCGCCGACGCGATCGAGGGCCGCAAGGAAGCCCTGGCCCGCACCCTGAGCCTGGAGCAGGGCAAGCCCTACCACGCAGAGGCGCTGGGCGAGGTCGGCGCCGCGGTCGCCGCCTTCCGCAACGCCGGCGAGCAGATCAAATGGCTGGAGACGGCGTGCTTCCCGGTCGAGGACCGCAACAAGCGCGCCTTCAGCTTCCTGCAGCCCAAGGGCGTGTTCGGCATCGTCACGCCGTGGAACTTCCCGCTGGCGCTGCCGTCGATCTACTACCTCGCCCCCGGCCTCGCCACCGGCAACGCCATGGTCTGGGTGCCGGCGCCGACCACCTCGATCATCGCCGAAAAGCTGATGGAGTGCCTGATCGAGGCCGGCGTGCCGGACGGCGTGGTCAACCTCGTGATCGGCGACGGGCCGGAGGTCGGCGACGAGGTCGTGTCCAACCCCGGCACCGATGCCGTCGCCTTCACCGGCAGCTCGGAGACCGGGCGGATCATCGCGGCCCGCGGCGCCGGCAAGCCGCTGATGATGGAGCTGGGCGGCAACGGCCCGAGCGTGGTGCTGGCCGACGCCGATCTCGACACCGCCGCGGCGCGGGTGGCGGCGGGCTGCTTCGCCAATGCCGGCCAGATCTGCACCTCGACCGAGCGCATCCTGGTGGCCGACGCGGCGCATGATGCCTTCGTCGAGAAGCTGGTCGCGGCGGCGCGGGCGGTGCGGATGGGCGACCCGTTCGATCCCGCCACCACCATGGGGCCGCTGAACAACGAGCCGAACGCGCAGAAGGTCGACGCCCATCTGGCCGACGCCCGGCAGCGCGGCGCCTCGATCCTGTTCGGCGGCGGCCGCGCCGAGGGGCTGGCGACCCGGCTGCACTACCAGCCGACGGTGATCGCCGACCTGTCGCCCGACAGCCTGCTGAATGTCGACGAGACCTTCGGCCCGGTGGTGCCGGTGCTGCGCTTCCGCGACGAGGAGGAGGCGCATGGCATCGTCGCCAAGAGCCGGCTCGGCCTGTCCGCCGCGGTGTTCACCCAGACCATCCGCCACGCCTTCCGCTGGGCCGAGGCGCTGAAGGTCGGCATCGTCAACGTCAACGAGATGAGCCCGTATTGGGAGATGCACATCCCGGCCGGCGGCGCCGCCGGGACCGCCAGCGGCATCGGCCGCACCGGCGGCCGCCACACGCTGCTGGAGATGTCGGACCTGAAGACGGTGACGATCGATATCAGCCGGTAGGTATTTTTCGCTGCACCTTGGTTTGCACGCGGAGACCGTCGACGAAGACGTTCACCAGCCGCAGCACGGTCTTCTGCCAGCCGGGCTGATCGTGCATGTAGCACATGCCCACGAGCGCACGCAGAAGGTCCTCGGCACCGATGTCGGGCCGAATCTCGCCGGCGGCGACAGCGCGGTCCAGCAGAGTGCCGACTGCCTTGGTCAGGCGGTCGAAGGTGTAGGCATAGAGGTCCGACGGGCCATGAGCGGCGAGCGCCAGCGCCGCCAGCATGCCCTTCTTCGTGGCAACCAGCTCGACGTTGGATTCGAGCCAGCGACGCAAGGCGTCGACGGGCTCGGCCTCGCCCATCAGCTGCTCCGCCAACTCGCCGAGCTGGTCGACCTCGCGCCGGTAGACGGCCTCGAACAAGGCTTCCCGGGTCGGGAAGTGCCGGTACAGCGTGCCGATGCCGACCTCGGCCCGTCTCGCCACGGCCTCGAGGCTGGCGTCCGGCCCGCCGGCGCTGAACACGGCCTTCGCCGCCTCTAGCAGGCGCTCGCGGTTGCGGACGGCATCGGCGCGTGGCCTCCGGGTGGTCTTCGTGGAGCTCCGTCCCATATCCCTCGTGTGTCTAGCCATCCTGCTTGAAAAACGGAGGCTGCCTCCGTATAGTATCTTCAACAGGCACATCGCCCAATACGCCCGCCGATCAAACCGGGCGCCTGCAACGCCTCATACCACTCATATCTGGCCGTCCGGCCCCGCCGCACCGCTTGTGCGGCTGCCATGCCTTCGACGATATCACCGATCGGAGTCCTGCATGAGTTTCTCGATCAGCCTCACCGTGAACGGTGTGCGGCACGACATCGACTTGGACGATCCGCGGGTCACGCTTCTCGACCTGCTGCGTGAACGGCTGCACTTGACCGGCAGCAAGAAGGGCTGCGACCGCGGTCAATGTGGCGCCTGCACGGTCCTCGTCGACGGCCGCCGGATCAATTCCTGCCTGGCACTCGCCGTGAGCCATGACGGCGCCGATGTCCTCACCATCGAGGGCGTCGGCCATGGCGGCGACCTCCATCCGGTCCAGGCCGCCTTCATCGCCCATGACGGCTTCCAGTGCGGGTTCTGCACGCCGGGGCAGATCATGAGCGCCATCGGCCTGATCGGGGAAGGCCAGGCCGGAGACGATCCGGAGCGCATCCGCGAAGGCATGAGCGGCAATCTCTGCCGGTGCGCGGCCTATGCCGGGATCACGGAGGCGGTGCTGGAGGCACAGAGAAAGCTGGCCGGGGCCGATCGGAGGGATGCCGCATGAAGACCTTCGACTATATCAGGCCCGCCACCATCCCCGATGCCGTCGCGGCGGCGGCCGAGCCGGGCTCCGCCTATCTCGCGGCCGGCACGAACCTGCTCGACCTGATGAAGGGCGGCATCGCGCGCCCGGACCGTCTCGTCGACATCACGCGCCTGCCGGGGCTCGACACCGTCGAAGCCCTGCCCGATGGCGGCCTCCGCATCGGCGCGCTGGTCCGCAATGCCGATCTCGCTCATGACCCGGATTTCGCCCGGGCCTATCCGGCGGTGGCGGAGGCGCTGCTGTCGGGCGCCTCGGCGCAGCTCCGCAACGCCGCGACGGTCGGCGGCAACCTGCTGCAGCGGACGCGATGCGGCTATTTCTACGACGCCGCCAGCGCCTGCAACAGGCGCGCGCCCGGCACGGGCTGCGACGCCCGCGACGGCGAGAACCGGCTGCATGCGGTGCTGGGCTGGAGCGAGTCCTGCATCGCCACCCACCCGTCGGATTTCTGCGTGCCGCTGGTCGCGCTCGACGCCGTGGTGGAGGTCGAGGGCAAGGCTGGCCGGCGCGTGCTGGCCGTCGAGGATCTGCACCGCCTGCCGGGCGCGACGCCCGAGCGCGAAAGCGCGCTCGATCCGGGCGATCTGATCGTCGCCCTGCGTCTGCCGGCCACGGCCGCCGCATTCTCCGCCCATGCCCGCTATCTCAAGGTCCGCGAACGCACCTCCTATGCCTTCGCGGTGGTCTCGGCCGCCGCGGCGCTCCGGGTCGAGGACGGTGCGATCCGGGAAGCGCGGCTCGCGCTCGGCGGGGTCGCGGCCAAGCCGTGGCGCGCGCGCCCGGCGGAGGCTGTCCTGGCCGGTGCCAGCCCGAGCGAGGCCGCCTTCCGCCGGGCGGCGGAGGCGGCGCTCGCCGACGCGCGGCCCTCCGGCGACAACGCCTACAAGATCGAGCTGGCGCGCAGGGTTCTTGTCCGTGCCCTGACGCTCGCCGCGGCCGGCACGCCCGAGCGCGTCGCCGCCCTGCCGGCGTCCCCGTTCTCATCCGCTTCCGGAGCGTTCCATGACGCGTGAGATCAGCCTCGCAAACGCGCCCGCCCATGCCCGTCACGGCTCCAGCATCGGTCAGCCGCTGACGCGCCGCGACGGCGTCCTGAAGGTGACCGGGGCAGCGCGCTATGCGGCCGACAACCATCCCGCCGGGATGCTGCATGCGGTCCTGGCGGTCAGCAGCATCGCGCGCGGCCGCGTGACCTTCCTCGACATCGAGGCTGCCAAGGGCCATCCGGGCGTGGTCGAGGTCATGACCCCGGCCAACCGGCCGCCGCTGGCGACGGATCCGGACGAGAAGTCGAACCCGTTCATGTTCCGGCTCGATGTCCTGCAGAACGACCTGGTGCGCTATGCGAACCAGCCAATTGCGGTGGTGATCGCCGAGACGCTGGAGGCGGCGACGGAAGGAGCGGCGCTGTTGTCGCCGCAATACGAAACTCTGCCCGCTCGGGTGGGGCTCGACGCCGGCGAGAGCTTCATGCCGCCCGCCGTCGGCGTCGGCAACCCGGCTCGGTTGCAGCGGGGCGACGTCGAGGCCGCCCTCGCGACATCGGCGAGCCGCGTCGAGGCGACCTACGAAACCCCCAGCCAGTACCACAACGCGATGGAGCCCCATGCCATCGTCGCCGCCTGGGATGGCGATGCGCTGTCGATCGACACGCCGAGTCAGGCCCTGGCCATGGCGCAGGGGCGGATCGCGGGGCTGTTCGGGATCGCGCCCGAGAAGATCCATATCCGCAGCCCCTTCCTCGGCGGCGGTTTCGGCTCCAAGGGCCTGGTCTCCGGACCGCAGGTGCTCGGCATCCTGGCAGCCCGGCTGGTCGGCCGGCCGGTCAAGCTGGTGCTCCGTCGCGAGCAGATGTACGGGCCGGTCGGCCATCGCGCGCCCACCCGCCAGACACTCCGGATCGGCCTCGACAGCGAGGGCCGGATGACGGCGCTCGCCCACCATGCGAAGACGACATCGAGCACCTTCGACGATTTCTTCGAGCCGGCCGCCGACGCCTCGCACACGCTGTATGCGAGCCCCGCCATCGCCACCTCGCACGAGGCGGTCCGGGTCGACACCGGCACGCCCCTGTTCATGCGGGCGCCAGGCGAAGCCACCGGCTCGATCGCGCTGGAGAGCGCGATCGACGAGGCGGCCTGGGCCTGCGGGCTCGACCCGCTGGCGTTCCGGCTGAAGAACTATGCCGAGGTCGAGCCGATCTCCGGCAAGCCGTTCTCCTCCAAGGCCTTGCGTGAGTGCTACGCCGAGGGCGCGGGGCGCTTCGGCTGGTCGGGGCGTCCGCTCGCGCCGCGGCAGATGCGGGACGAGGCGGGCTTCCTGGTCGGCTGGGGCATGGGCACCGCGACGTTCCCGGCGCTGATGTTCCAGGCCGAGGCCCGGGCGGTCCTGCGCCGCGACGGGACCGGCGTGATGGAGACCGGCGCCCAGGACATGGGGCAGGGCGCCTGGACCGCCTTCGCCCAGATCGCAGCCGACGGCCTGGGGCTCGATATCGAGCAGTTGGAGTTCAAGGCCGGCACATCCGATCTCCCCGATGCGGGAATCGCCGGCGGCTCGGCGCACACCGCCACGGCGGGGATGGCGATCCACTGCGCCGGCGCCGACGTCATCGCCAGGCTCGCCGACCTGGCGACGGGCGATGAGCGCTCGCCGCTGTTCGGGGCGGGGAATGCCGGGGTGCTGGCGCGGGGCGGCCGCCTGATCCGTCGCGACGACGAGAGCCGGAGCGAGAGCTATGCCGACATCCTCGCCCGCGCCGGCCTGGCGGAGATGGAGGGCCGCGGCCGCAGCGCCGCGGACCCGGCGGCGCAATCGACCTATGCCATGCATGCGCACGGAGCGGTCTTCGCCGAGGTCAAGGTCGATCCCGATCTCGGCCAGATCCGCGTCACCCGCCTGGTGGGGGCGTTCGCGGCGGGTCGGGTGATCAACCCGCGGCTGGTGCGCAGCCAGTACTATGGCGGCATGATCTGGGGCGCGTCCTTCACGCTGCACGAGCATGCGGTCATGGACCGGCGCTCCGGCCGGATCCTGAACGCCGACCTTGCCGAGTACCATGTTCCGGTGAATGCCGACGTGCCGTCGGTCGACGCGCTGCTGATCGACGAGCACGACCCCCATGTGAACGCCCTCGGCATCAAGGGGGTCGGGGAGATCGGCATCACCGGAACCGCCGGCGCGGTGGCGAACGCGGTCTGGCACGCGACCGGGGTGCGGGTCCGCCGCTTCCCGATCAGGATCGACGATCTCCTGGCGCCCGCCGCACTCTAGAGAGACGGCGGGTTCCTGGCCTTCGGCACGCCCGCCGCGGGCGAGATCGCGTCCCATGCCGACGAATTGCGGTCCGCCGACAACACCGTCAAAGTGCTGCTCGCGAGCGGCATCAACGAGGCGGGGCCGAGGGCCATGAAGATCAGCAGGATCGAGACCATCCGGGTCAAGCAGCACCCCCAACTCTGCTGGGTCCAAGTCCATGGCGATGACGGGCTGGTCGGGCTGGGGGAGACCTTCTTCGGCGCGGCCGCGGTCGAGGCCTATCTGCACGAGACCGCGGCGCCGCTGCTGCTCGGCCGGGACGCGCTGGCGATCGACCGGATCTCGCAGGCGCTGATCCCCTATGTCGGCTTCGCCTCGACCGGCGTCGAGATGCGCGGCAACTCGGCCGTCGACATCGCCCTGTGGGACCTGTTCGGCAAGGCCACCGGCCAGCCGATCGCCCAGCTGCTCGGCGGGTTCACGCGTAACGAGATCCGGACCTACAACACCTGCGCCGGCACCGCCTACATGAAGGAGGGCGGCCAGACCGTCGCCAATTACGGGCTGGACAAGGACCCCACCCGCTACGCCGATCTCGACGCCTTCCTGACCCGCGCCGACGACCTCGCCGAGGATCTGCTCGGCGAGGGCATCACGGCGATGAAGATCTGGCCCTTCGACATGGCGGCGGAGAAGACCGGCGGCCAGTACATCAGCGCCGAGGACCTGAAGGCCGCGCTGCAGCCCTTCGAGAAGATCCGCAGGCGGGTCGGCGACAAGATCGACATCATGGTCGAGTTCCACTCGATGTGGCAGCTGCTGCCGGCGATGCAGATCGCCCGCGCGCTCGCGCCCTACGGCACCTTCTGGCACGAAGACCCGATCCGGATGGACTCGCTGGCCGACCTCAAGCGCTACAGCGAGGCGTCGATCGCGCCGGTCTGCGCCTCGGAGACGCTGGCCACGCGCTGGCGCTTCCGTGACCTGCTGCAGACCGACGCGGCCGGCATCGTGATGCTCGACCTGTCCTGGTGCGGCGGCCTCTCCGAAGCCCGGAAGATCGCCGCCATGGCCGAGGCTTGGCGCCTGCCCGTGGCGCCGCATGACTGCACCGGGCCGGTGGTGCTGGCGGCCTCGACGCATCTGTCGCTGAACGCGACCAACGCGCTGGTGCAGGAAAGCGTCCGGGCCTTCTATCGCACCTGGTACCGCGACCTGGTCACCGCGGTGCCGGAGGTGACAAACGGCATGATCACCGTGCCGCCGGGGCCGGGGCTGGGCCTCGAGCTCAGCCCCGATCTCGACCGGCGCTTCACTGTCACCCGGCGCGTCAGCGAGGTGTAGTAGAGCCCGACGAATTTGGGCCGGATCACGCTGGAGGAAGCGCACTTGGCGCTGCCCCCCCCCGCTTGCGAGACCTTTTCAGAATGGCATCAGCCCTTCCGGCATGGGTTTTTATCCTCCCCCTCCCCTTGCGGGAGGGGGTAGGGGGAGGGGGCTGCGCGCGTCCGCGCGCTTATGGCGAGTCTTGGTCCCGCAGTCGAGGGCTGCAGCCACTCATCACCGGCTCTGGCTGCGCCAAACCCCTCCCCCTGACCCCCTCCCGCAAGGGGAGGGGGAGGATAGAAGGGATAGGCCGGCCCAAACGGTGGTGTTCTGAAAAGATCCCGCTTGCGGGAGAGGCAACGCGAGGACGTTCCGCATCCTGTCGTTCTTCAGCCAGAGTGCACTGGCGTGATTCGACCTGAAGCGATCCCGCTCCAGCTCCTCCCTGTCAGAACGAGACCCGCTTGAAGGCGCGGGTCTGGGCGGTGAGGGCCTGTTCGGTCGGCAGGCGTTCCATCGAGCTGGCGCCGTAGAAGCCGTGGCAGTGGCGGCAGCGCTGCAGGACGTAAGCCGCGTCCTCCGGCATCGCGATCGGCCCGCCATGGCACAGCACGATGAGGTCCGGCCGCACCGCCAGTGCAGCCGCGGCCCAGTCGTCGACCAGGGCGACACAGTCGTCGAGGGTCTTGGCCGTCTCGGCGCCGATCGCGCCGCCGGTGGTCAGGCCCATATGCGGCACGATGATGTCGGCGCCGGCTTCCGCCATCGCCACCGCCTCCTGCGCTGAGAACACATAGGGCGTGGTCAGCAGGTCCAGGGCATGGGCACGGGCGATCATGTCGACCTCGAGGCCATAGCCCATCCCGGTCTCCTCCAGGTTCTGGCGGAAGGTGCCGTCGATCAGCCCGACGGTCGGGAAGTTCTGCACCCCGGCGAAGCCCATGGCCTTGAGCTCGGCCAGGAAGTGGTCGGTCAGCATGAAGGGATCGGTGCCGTTGACCCCGGCCAGCACCGGCGTGTTCTTCACCATCGGCAGCACCTCGCGCGCCATCTCGACCACGATCTCGTTGGCGTTGCCGTAGGCCAGCAGGCCGGCGAGAGAGCCGCGGCCGGCCATGCGGTAGCGGCCGGAGTTGTAGATCACGATCAGGTCGATGCCGCCGGCCTCCTCGCATTTGGCCGAGAGGCCGGTGCCGGCGCCGCCGCCGACGATCGGCTCGCGGCGCTCGACCATGCCGCGGAACTTGGCCAGGAGGTCGGCGCGGGCGAAACGGGTCATCCTATCGGTCCTTCGGATCACGGGGTGACGATCGCCCGGAACTCGCGCACCAAAGCGGCGGCGAAGTCCGGGTCGTTGATGTGCAGCGGCAGCTCGATCAGCTGCCGGTCGGCGGTCTGCCGCAGGTCGCGGCGCAGCGCCTGGAACAGGGCCTCGTCCGCGGCGGGATCATGGAACGGCTGGCCGGGCGCGTCGATGGCCGAGACGCCGCCGAGCGGCAGCAGGAACCGCACCGGCCCGGGGCAGAGGTTGAGCCGCGCGGCGATCCAGGCGCCGATCGCGGCATTCTCCTCAACCGTCGTCCGCATCAGCGTCACCTGGGCGTTGTGGACATGCAGGCGCCGGCCGCGGAATTTTTCCGGCACCGTCTCCATCGCGCCGAAATTCACCATGTCGGCGGCGCCGGTCGACCCGACATAGGGCAGGCCGGTGCGGGCGATCGCGCCGAAGCGGTCCTCGCTGCAGGCGAAGACGCCGCCGACCAGGAAATCGGCGACCTCGGTGGTGGTGGCGTCGATCACGCCGCGCAGGAAGCCGCCCTCCGCCAGCTTCTCCATCGACTGGCCGCCGGTGCCGGTGGCGTGGAACACCAGGCAGTCATGGTCCTGCTCCAGCAGGCGCCGGATCTCGGTCACGCAGGGCGTGGTCACGCCGAACATGGTCATGCCGATCGCCGGCCGGTCGCCCGCGCCGGACGCTTCCCGCCATGTCGCCATGCCGGCCACCGCATGGGCGGCGTTGGCGATCACCCGCCGGCTGATGGCGTTCAGCCCGGCGATGTCGACCACCGAATGCATCATGGTGATGTCCGTCGCCCCGACATAGGGCGCGACATTGCCCGAGGCGACGGTCGACACCATCAGCTTCGGCAGCCCGACCGGCAAGGCGCGCAAAGCCGCCGTGACCAGCGCGGTGTTGCCGGTGCCGCCCAGGCCCAGCACAGCGTCGATGTCGTTCCGCGTCGCCAGGTAGCGCGTCAGCGCGGCCGCCATCGCCGTCACCGCCACGCCGCGGTCGGTGGCGCCCAGCACCGCGGCGGCGCCGTCCGGATGATGGCCGGCGACCTCGGCCGCCGGCACGTCGGCCTCATCCCCGCCGCCGCGGGTGCCGACATCGACCAGCTGCGCCGCCACGCCGGCGGCCCGGATGCAGTCGCGGGCATAGGCCAGCTCCGCCGCCTTCGTGTCGCAGGTCCCGATCACCAGCACCGCCATGTCTTGCCTCCCCGTCATCCCGGTCGTCTACCGGCTTCGTCAAAAAGCATATTGCATATTGTGTATTATTCACAAGCCGGATAGGGTTGCCTCCATGAGCGCTGAAAAACACCTCACCCTCCGCGAGCGGATCCGCCACGAGTTGGTCCGCATGATCGTCAGCGGCGAGCTGCCGGCCGGGGCCGCGATCGACGAGAAGAAGCTGGTCGAACGCTTGTCGACCAGCCGCACCCCGTTCCGCGAGGCGATCGGCACGCTGGAGCGGGAAGGGCTGATCGAGATCCGCCCCTATCGCGGCTTCTTCGTGCGCCAGCTGTCGCGCAAGGATGTCGAGGACCTGTACGATCTGCGCGAGACGCTGGAGGCGATGGCCGCCCGGCGGGCGGTCGAGCGCGCCTCGGACGGCGACATCGACCGGCTGTCCTCGATGCTCGACCGCGCCGTCCAGGCGCTGCGGTCGGACGACATGGCCGCCTATGCCGCCGAGGACCGGCGCTTCCACGAGTTCATCGCCGAGCTGTCGGACAACCACGCTTTGGTCGACACCCTGTCGCGCCTGGCGCTGCAGATCCAGATGTGCCGGGTGATCGCCAATCGCAGCCGGGACTTCGCCGAGCGCGCGGCGGACGAGCGCGACCGCATCCTCGGCGCCTTCCGCCAGCGCGATGCCGGCCTCGCCGCCCGGCTGATGGCCGAGCACATCGCCGATGTCCGCCAGTCGGTGATGGCGCAGCTGATGGCCGAAGCCGGCTGATCACCGGGCCGGCCCGCCAAGAGGCCAGGCCCGATCAACAAGGGAGGATCTGGGAATGCTGAGACGTCTCGGCCTGTGGCTGGCTGTCGCCGCCACCGCCATCGCCGCCGGCCTCGCGCCGGCCAAGGCGGAGGTCCTCAAGATCTGGGGGCCGGAGCAGATCACCGACCCGCTGATCGGCGATCTCTGGAACGGCTTGAAGGCCGATTTCGAGAAGGCCAATCCCGGCGTGACGGTGGAGTTCATGGTGCCGACCGGCACCATCTCGAACGGCGCCGTGCAGGCGGCGATCCAGTCCGATGCCGGGCCCGACCTGGTGCTGACCAATTCCGGCGTCGGCCGGGTCGGCATCGTCGCCAAGGCCGGGCTGGTGGTGCCGCTGACCCGCTACTACGACGAGCGCGGCTGGAAGGCGCAGCTGTATCCCTGGCTGTACGACACGCTGAAGGGGCAGTTCGGCGGCGAGATCTACGAGATCCCGGACGGGCTCGACGTCATCGGCGTGTTCTACCACAAGGACATGTTCGCCGAGCATGGCTGGACCATACCGGACAGCTACGAGGGCTTCCTGGCCCTGCTCGGAGAGATCAAGAAAGCCGGCATCCAGCCGCTGACCGTCGGCCCGCGCAACAACGCCAATGGCGGCCATCTGTTCGGCAACCTGTTGCAGGTGACGGCCGGGCGGCAGGTCGTCGGCGAGGTGCTGGCGGGCAAGCGGCCCTGGACCGACCCGGCCATGGTCAAGGGCGCGCAGCGCCTGGTCGACCTGGTCGCCGCCGACTATGTCCAGCCGCAGATGGTCGGGCTCGACCTCGACGCCGCCGCCCGGCTCTGGTTCACCAAGCGCGCGGCGATGATGGTGGCCGGGCCCTGGTTCACCAACAACGCCCGCAAGGCCGGCTTCGACATGGCCAATGCCGGCTATGCGACGATGCCGTCCGACCTCGCCGGCGAATCCCTCGCCACCGGCGGCGTGGGCTGGAGCTGGATGCTGCCGAAGACCTCGCGCCACCCCGACCTCGCCCTGAAATGGCTCGACTACATCCTGTCGGATGCGGTGATGACCCGGCGGGCCTCGCATGCCAGCAGCTGGATGGTCTATCCGCGGGCCCTGGCCGGACTGACGCCGACCCAGCCGGTGCTGGCCAGCGTCTTCGCCGCGGCAGACAAGGGCGTCGGCTACAACCCCAGCGTCTACATGCCCGGCAACGTGCTCGAGGCCTACATGCAGGTCATCCAGGGCCTGATCGGCGGCCAGATCGGGGCCGAGGCGGGCATGGCGCAGATCGACGGCCAGATGCAGCAGGCGGCGAAGTGACGGTGCTGCCGGACAGCGCGGCGCGGCGGGTGCGGGGCGGGCGGCGGTTTCTGACCAAGACCGCCCGGCCGGGCGGGGAGGGGCTGCGGGCCGCCATCCCATTCCTGCTGCCGGCGGTCGGCCTCTACGCCCTGTTCACCCTGCTGCCGATCGCGGAGACGCTGCGCCTCAGCGTCACCGCGTCCGACACCGGCGCCGGCGCGGCGGCGGGCGGAGGCCTGCAGAACTACGCCCGGCTGGCCGGCGACCCGATCTTCTGGCAGGCGCTGCGCCAGACCGTGGTCTGGCTGCTGCTGCACCTGGTCTTCGCCGGCGGGCTCGGCTTCGCCCTGGCGCTCGCGATCTCTGGGCTCAGGGTCGGGCGGATCTTCTACCGCTGCGCCTTCTTCCTGCCGCATGTGGTGTCGCTGGCGGTGGTCGGCGTGATCTGGAGCAAGATCTACGACCCCTATTTCGGGCTGATCAACGGTGCCTTCTACACCCTCGGCCTCGACAGCCTGGCCCGGGGCTGGCTGTCGGAGCCGTTCCTGGTGCTGTTCTCGATCAACATCGCCAGCAGCTGGCAGGGTTTCGGCCTGTACATGCTGCTGTTCATCGCCGGGCTGCAGGGCATCGACCGCACCCTGTACGACGCGGCGGAGGTCGACGGCGCCACCGCCTTCCAGAAGCTGCGCCACGTCACCATCCCGGGGCTGCGCGAGGTCATGACCTTCGTCGCCTCGCTGGCCCTGATCAACGGGCTGAAGGGCTTCGCCACGATCTGGGTGATGACGCAGGGCGGGCCGTTCTACCGCAGCGAGCTCCTGACCACCTACATCTACAAGCTGGCCTTCCAGCTGCAGGACCACGGCCGTGCCGCGGCGCTCTGCGTCGTGCTCAGCCTGATGGCGATCGCCATCACCGTCGGCTTCAACCGCTGGCGGGAGCGGGTGCGATGAGCGCGCGCCGCCGCTCCGACCGCTGGCGGGCGCTCGGCCTGCTGCCGCCGCTCGCCTTCCTGCTGGGGCCGTTCCTGTGGCTGCTCGCCTCCAGCCTGAAGACCGAGGCCGAGATCGCCACCGCCGATCCCTTCGCCGCGCCGGACCGGCTGATGTGGGTCAACTATGTCGACGCCTGGCAGATCGGGTCGTTCGGCGAGCTGATCCTGAACAGCCTGGCCAATGTCGCGGCGGTGGTGGTGCTGATGATCCTGGTCTGCGCCCCGGCCGGCTACGCCTTCGCCAAGATGCGCTTCCGCGGCAGCGAGGCGCTGTTCTATCTGCTGATCCTCGGCCTGACCGTGCCGATCCAGGCGATCGTCATCCCGTTGTACCAGCTGCTCTCCGGCCTCGGGCTGCTCGACAGCCTGACCGGCATCACCCTGGCCCAGGTCGGCAACGGCATCCCCTTCGGCGTCTTCCTGATGCGCAACTTCTTCCGCAACGTGCCGCATGAGCTCCTGGAGGCGGCACGGGTCGACGGCTGCGGCCACGGCCGCATCCTGCTGCGGATCTTCCTGCCGATCTCGGCCCCCGCGGTGCTGGCCCTGGTGGTGATCAGCGCCCTGGGCACCTGGAACGACTTCTTCCTGCCGCTGGTGGTGCTGATCTCGCCCGAGGTGCAGACCCTGCCGCTCGGCCTGGTGCGCTTCGCCGGGACCTATTCGACCGATCACCGCCTGGTCTTCGCCGGCACGGTGATCTCCTTCCTGCCGATCGTGCTCCTCTACATCGCCACCCAGCGCCGCTTCACCGAAGGCCTGACCCAGGGTGCCCTCAAGGGATGACCGCATGACCAGCATCACCTACAACTTCGAGTATGAGCGGCGCCTCAAGGCCTGCTTCATCGGCGCCGGCGGCCATTCCTACCGCAACATCTACCCATCGCTGCGCTACGCCCCGGTCGAGCTGGCGGCGGTCTGCGACGTCGATGGCGGCCGAGCGGCCGATTACGCCCAGCTGTTCGGGGCCGGCCGCAGCTACACCGACCACCGCGAGATGCTGGCGGCCGAGACGCCGGAGGTGGTGTTCATCGTCACCGGCTACCACCCGGACGGGCGGGTCCAGGCGACCGATCTGGCCCAGGACGTGCTGGCCGCCGGCGCCCATGTCTGGATGGAGAAGCCGACGGCGGCCAGCCTGGCCGAGGTGCGCGACCTGGAGGCGGCCAGCCGCCAGCACGGCCGCTTCGTCATGACCGGGCTGAAGAAAATCTTCTTCCCGACCATCGAGAAGCTGAAATCGATCATCGACAGCCCGGAGTTCGGCCGCGTCTCCTCGATAGCCGTCCGCTACCCGCAGGCGCTGCCGCCGCCGGAGCGCCGGGGCGACCTGGTGGCGATGCAGAGCTTCCTCGACCACATCTACCACCCGGCCGCGATCCTGCTGCACCTGATGGGGCCGGTCGACCGGATGAGCTATGAGTGGGAGCCGGCGAACGGTGCCGCCGTGGTGTCGCTGCGGTTCAAGAGCGGCGCCATCGGCAGCCTGCATTTCGCCGCCGGCCAGTCCGGCACCAGCCCGCTGGAGCGGGTCGAAGTCATCGGCAACCGCGCCAATGCCGTGGTCGAGAACGGCGTCCGGCTGACCTACTACCGGCGGGCGGCGCTGCCCGCCTACGGCCGCGCCGCCTCCTTCATCCAAGGCGACCACGAGGCCCCGATCCTGTGGGAGCCGGAATGCTCGCTGGGCCAGCTCTACAACAACAACCTGTTCTATCTCGGCTATGTGCCCGAGATCCTGCATTTCTGCGACAGCGCCCTGGCCGGCACGCCGCCCACCAAGGGCACGCTGCAGGACGCCGCCCAGATCATGGCCCTGTTCGAGGCCTTCCAGCGCACGCCGGCGGGCGTGACCGTCAGCCTCTGATCCCGATCCCGGAGTACGACCCCATGACCACCCATCCCTGCGTGGCCGACGCCGCCCGCCGTGAGACCGCGATCCTCGACTGGGGCCGGCTCGACTGGCTGGTGACCGGAGCCGCCATGCCCGGCGCCGAGCTGACCTTCGGCCTGGTGACGATCAAGCCGGGCGAGCGCAACCCGCTGCACTCGCACCCGAATTGCGAGGAGGTGCTGTACGTAGTCTCCGGCCGCTGCGAGCACCGGCTGGGCGACGAGATCCTGGCGCTGGAGCCCGGCTCCGCCATCCGCATCCCACGCGGCGTGCCGCACTGGGCGCGCTGTGTCGGCGACGAGCCGCTGCAGGCGATCATCGCCTTCTCCTCCGGCGACCGGCGGGCCGACATGCACGAGGAGCAGGGGGTGGCCTGAATCAGGAGCGCCGGGTCAGGAAGCGCGAGGATTCCCGGACCACGATGTTGACCGGGACGGCGACGTCCTTCGGCTCGGCCCGGTCCTCCTCCATCAGGTGGACCAGCTCGGACACCGCGATCTCGGCGCGGTCGCGCACGCGGATGTCGATCGTGGTCAGCGACGGGATGCTGTAGGCGCCGTCCAGCATGTTGTCGACGCTGACCAGGATCATGTCGCCCGGCACCTTCACGCCGCGTTCGTGCAGCAGGCGCAGCGCCCCGATGGCGGCGTTGTCGCTGGCCACGAACAGGCCGTCGATGCCGTCGTTGCGGGCCAGCACGGCGCCCATCGCGGCGTAGCCGCCGTCGAAGGTCCAGCTGTTCGCCGCCTCGGTCAGGATGCCGTCACGCGGCGGGCCCAGTGCGGCGATGGCATCCAGGAACGCCTTCTGCCGCGCGGTGCTGACGGTGGCGTCCTGGGGCCCGGCGATCATGGCGATGCTGCGGGCGCCGGCGCTGACCAGGTGGGTCGCGGCCAGCCGGCCGACCTGGCCCTCGTCGACCAGCACGTAGAAGCCGCGCCGGCGCCGCAGGTCGATGCAGAACGACCCGCGGCCGTGATGCTGAGGGTCGGGGATGCCCAGCTGCTCCAGGATCGCGGTGTAGGTCTCGCCATGCGGGCTGTAGAAGATCACGCCGTCGACCTGGCCCTCGACGATCAGCCGGGTGCAGTGCTGCCGCACCGCCGATCCGCCCTCCGAGGCGGTGACGATGGCGTTGTAGCCGAAGCCGGCCAGGGCGCGATGCGCCGCCGACAGCCATTCCGGGATGATCGGCCAGTCGAGATGGTTCAGCACCAGCGCGATGGTGCCGGTCTGGCGCCCCCCCGCGCGGCCGCGATCGGCGACATTGACCTGCAGCGCCTCGGCCGCCGCCTCGACCCGCCGGCGCATCTCCTCGCTCACCGGGCCGCGGCCGGTGATCACCCGCGACACGGTCGCGGTGGAGACGCCGGCGGCCTGGGCGATGTCGAAAAGCGTGACGCGGTCGGTCATTCCTGATCCCCGGCTCGGGCGGGAGCCTGCCGCACCAGATCACGGAAGCCCCTGTTCCTGCAAGATCTCTGCAACGATTGCAGCGTCACGTTTCACAGAAAGCCGCAGCCACACGAGAATCCGGTTGACGGCCGGTCGGAGTCGCGGCAGCGTTGTGAAAATCTTGCAGTTCGTTTCATGAAATTGCAGCGCCGGCCACAGCGGGCGTCGGAAGGGGAGGGCATGATGAAGCTCGGCCTGTACAGCGTGTCCTATGCCGGCATCTGGTACCGCGGCGAGGCGCTGTCGCTGCCCGATCTGATCCGCAAGGCACGGCAGCTCGGCTTCGCCGGCATCGAGCTCGACGGCAAGCGGCCGCACGGCAACCCGATGGACCTCGACGCCGCGGCGCGGCAGGAGATCCGGCGGGTCGCGGCGGGCGAGGGGATCGAGATCGCCGCCGTCGCGTCCAACAACGACTTCACCACCCCGGTGCCGGACCATCTCGAGCCGCAGATCCTGATGGTGCGCGAGCAGATCCGCCTGACCGCCGATCTCGGCTCGAAGCTGCTGCGCGTGTTCCTGGCCTGGCCCGGCGTCACCTATCGCGCCGACGGGCTGGCCCATTACGACGTGGCGCGGCGGCGCTGGGAGGAGATCTGGCGCGACACCACGCGGCTGGAGATCTGGGAAAGCGCCCGTGCCGCCTTCCGCGAACTCGCCCGCTTCGCCGAGACCGAGGGCGTGGTGCTGGCGCTGCAGAATCACGGGCCGGTGATCCGCCACCACCAGGACGTGATCGACATGGTGCGCGAGGTCGGCTCGCCGGCCTTCCGCGCCTGCCTCGACGCGCCGCTGATGACCCGGCAGGACGACGACTACATGCGCCAGGCCTGCCTGGCCGGCCGCGGCCTGCAGGTGCATTCGCACGCCTCGGGCGAGTTCAAGCGCGACGCCAAGGGCCGGGTGGTGCAGGTCCCGTACCGCTTCGGCGAGGACGTGCCGAACTATCCGGCCTTCGTCCGGGCGATGAAAGAGATCGGCTATGACGGCTATGTCTGCTTCGAATACTGCCACCTGGCGCTGAACGAGCGGAACGAGATCCAGGGCCGCGACTTCGTCGACTCCCAGGCCGCCCTGTTCCTGGAATATTTCGGCGAGCTGCTGCGCCAGGCCGAGCGCGCCGCCGCCTGATCCTGTGCTGTCGAACGGAGGGGTGAAGTGACCGATCGCGTACTGCGTGCCGGGATTCTGGGGGCGGGGACCATCGCCACCGCGTCGGGCGGCTTCCTGCCCGGGATGACCTTGATCCCCGAGCTGGTCGCCACGGTCGCGATCGCCGACCCGGTGGCCGACCGGGCGGCCCAGGTGGCGCGCGACCACGCCATCCCGCACGCCTTCACATCGCTGGACGAGATGCTGGAGCGGACGGATCTCGACCTGGTGGTCAACCTGACGCCGATCCCGCTGCACTACGCGACGTCCAAGCGGATCCTCGAGGCCGGCAAGCACCTGGTGCTGGAGAAGCCGCTGGCGAGCACGCTGGAGGAGGCGGACGAGCTGGTCGAGATCGCGGCCGCGAAAAACCTGAAATGCGTCGTCGCCCCGCCCAACCTGCTGTACCAGAACCGGGTCGAGGCCAGGCGCCTGATCGCCGAGGGCGCGATCGGCAAGCCCTGCTTCGCCCGGGTCCGCGGCTCGCATGGCGGGCCGGCGGTCGGGGCCTGGCCGCTGGACCCGACCTGGTTCTACCAGCAGGGCTCCGGCCCGCTGCTCGACATGGGCGTCTACGGCATCCACGACATCACCGGCCTGCTTGGGCCGGCCAAGCGCGTCGTCGCCTTCTCCGGCATCACCGAACCGGTGCGCAAGGTCCGCGCCGGCCCCTTCGCCGGGCTGGAGATCGAGGTCACGGCCGACGACAACACGCTGATGATGCTCGATTTCGGCGGATCGACCTTCGCCGTGGTCGACGGCAGCTACAACGTCAACGCCGCCCGCAGCCCGCAGGTCGAGATCTTCGGCCGGGCCGGGACGCTGAACCTCTACAACTATCACACCAACCCGGCGCTGCCGCCGCTGGAGCTGTACCGGCTCGGCGCCACCCCGGCGGAGGACGGCTGGGCCATGCCCCGGCCCGACCCGGTGGCGGGCGACCTGGACGACCAGTGGCAGCGGCTGAAGCGCGCCATCCTGGTCAAGCACCTGGCCGAATGCGTGCGCGACGGTACGCAGCCGGTGCTCAGCGCCGAGCACGCCCGTCACGCCCTGGAAATCATGGTCCGCTGCATCGACTCCGCCCGCACCGGCGCGGCGGTGGAACTGCGCACGACCTTCTGAGGAAGAGGACACCGATGGACACCTTCGGCATCGCCGGCTGGCTCTACCACCAGCCGATCCTGCACCAGAAGACGATGACCCAGCTCGAGCTGCCGGCCGCCGGCAAGGCGTTGGGCGTCGGGGTGATCGAGCTCTGCTCCGCCTTCTTCCCGAGCCAAAGCGCCGCCTATCTCAACGAGCTGCGGCAGGCGATCAAGGCGGCCGGCGTCAGCGTCCGCAACATCGCCGTCGACATGGGCGACATCTCCGCGGCCGACCCGGACCGCCGGCGCACCGACCTGGAGGCGCTGAAGCAGTGGTTCCACGTCGCCCGGGCGGTGGGGTCGGAGGCGATCCGCGTCAACAGCGGCGGCAGCGAGCCGACCACGGCGGAGGAGCTGGGCCGCATCGTCGAGAGCTACCAGGAGCTGGCGGCCGAGGCCGAGCACACCGGCGTGCATCTGCTGATCGAGAACCATGGCGGCGCCTCCTTCGACCCCGGCCATGTCCAGGGGCTGCTGGACAAGATCGGGTCGTCCTGGTTCCGCACCTGCCCGGACACCGGCAATTTCGTCGGCGGCACCTGGCGCGACGGCATCCGGGTGATGGCGCCCGCCGCCTTCACCTGCCACGTCAAGGTCACCGCCTATGACGGCGCCGGCCAGCAGCCGCGCACCGGCCATGACGGCCGCGACCGCAGCGCCGACCTGAAGGAGATCCTGCGCACGCTGAAGGCCGCCGACTATCGCGGCCCGCTGTGCATCGAGGCCGGCATCGGCGCCGACGAAGCCGACAGCGCCCGCGGCGCCATCCGCTATGTGCGGGAGCTGCTGGAGGCGATCTGACCCCACGTTTCAACACGAGCGAAAGGGACCGCGATGAAGACGATCTCTCGCCATCACAAACAGGGACTGACCCGGCGCGGCCTGCTGCAGGCGGCGACCGCCACCGGGATCGCCGGCGCCATGGCCGGCACCGCCCGCTTCGTCCGGGCGCAGGACGGCTCCGGCGCGCCGCTGCTGCGGATCGGCGCCGGCCAGGCCGCCTCCTGGGTGCGCAACTTCAACCCGCTGGTGCCGGATTCGCTGTTCCCGACCCAGTACGCGATCCATGAGCCGCTGCTGGTGTTCAGCACTGCCACCGGCAAGACCACGCCCTGGCTGGCGACCGGCTGGGGCTTCAGCGACGACGGCAAGCGGCTGAGCTTCACCCTGCGCGACGGGGTGAAATGGTCCGACGGCCAGCCCTTCACCGCCCGCGACGTCGCCTTCACGCTGAACCTGCTGAAGAAGACTCCTGGCCTGTCCGGCTCCGGCGGCATCCGCGGCGTGATGGACACCATGACCGGCGCCGCGGCTACCGACGATCGCACCTGCACCGTCGATTTCAGCCGCGCCTTCACCCCGGCGCTCTATGCCATCGGCCAGCAGTCGATCGTGCCGGAGCATGTCTGGAAGGACGTCGCCGACCCGGTGACCTTCGCCAACGAGACCCCGGTCGCCACCGGCCCCTTCACCCAGGTGACGGTGTTCAAGCCGCAATACTGGGAGCTGCACCGCAACCCGAACTACTGGCAGCCAGGCAAGCCGGGGATCGAGGGGCTGGCCTTCCCGTCCTACGCCTCGAACGACGCCGGCACGCTCGGGCTGATCAACGGCGATTTCGAGTGGATGCAGCTGTTCATCCCGGACGTCGAGAACACCTTCGTCGCCCGCAACCCGGAGCATTTCCGCTACTGGTACCCGCTGATCGGCGAGATGGTGATGCTGTACGCCAACACCGCGACCAAGCCGCTCGACGACATCGTGCTGCGCAAGGCGATCGGCATGGGCGTGAACCGGCAGCAGATCTGCAGCATCGCGGTCTACGACTACACCAGGCCGGCCGATGCGACGGGCATGAGCGACCTCTACGCCCAGTGGAAGGACCCGGCGGTGGTCGAGGCCGGCAAGGGCCTGGTCTCGCACGATCCGGCCAAGGCGAATGAGATGCTCGACGCCGCCGGCTACGCCCGCGACGGCGACGTCCGCAAGGCGCCGGACGGCACCCCGCTGGAGTTCGAGCTGGTGATGCCCTCGGGCTGGTCCGACTGGGTCCAGGCCGGCCAGATCATCGCCCAGAATTTGAAGGAGATCGGAATCCGGGTGAAGCTGCGCGGGGTCGAGGTCACGGCCTGGTACGACGCCACCTACAAGGGCTCGTTCCAGCTCTCGCTCGGCAGCACCAGCATCAACCCGACGCCCTACGACCATTTCCAGTCGATGATGTCGGCCAAGGTGACGCGGCCGGTCGGCGAGGTCGCGGCGGTCAACTGGCACCGCTACGGCAGCGCCAGGATCGAGGGGATGCTGGAAAAGTTCGCGGCCACCGCCGACGAGGCGCAGCAGCGCGGCCTCGCCCGCGAGATGCAGCAGGCCTTCCTCGACGAATGGCCGGCGATCCCGCTGTATCCCGGCCCGCAATGGGGCGAATGCAGCACGGCGAAGTTCAAGGGCTTCCCGTCGGCCGACGCGCCCTATGCGCTGCTAGGCCCCAGCATTGCCTCGGAATCGCTGCTGGTCCTGACCGCGCTGACGCCGGCCTGAGATGTCCTATATCGCGCGGCGCCTGGGCTTCTACCTGGTGGCGGCCTGGGCGTCGCTGACCCTGAACTTCGTCCTGCCGCGGCTGATGCCCGGCGACCCGTCGATCGCGATCTTCGCCCGCTTCCACGGCCAGCTGAACCCGGCCGCGCTGACGGCGATGAAGACCGCCTACGGCCTGTCGGACGACCCGCTGCCGATCCAGTACGTCACCTATCTGGCGCATGCGCTGCGCGGCGATTTCGGCACCTCGATCAGCTACTTCCCGGCGCCGGTGCTCGACGTCATCGGCTCGGCCCTGTCCTGGACCCTGCTGCTCGGCCTCACCGCGCTCCTGCTCAGCTTCGTCATCGGCAGCCTGCTCGGCGTGTTCTCGGCCTGGCATCGCGGCCGGCTGGCCGATGCCGTGCTGCCGCCGGTGACCATGCTGCTGCACTCCTTCCCCTATTTCTGGCTGGCGACGCTGGCGCTGTACCTGCTCGGCTTCCGCTCCGGCTGGTTCCCGCTGCGGCACGGCTACGACAACACGCTGCAGCCGGGCCTGACGCTGGAGTTCCTGCTCAGCGTCGCCCACCACCTGGCGCTGCCGGCCCTGACCATCGTCGCCGTGTCGATCGGCGGCTGGCTGCTCGGCATGCGCAACTCGATGATCGGCGTGCTGGCCGAGGACTACGTCACCATGGCCGAGGCCAAGGGGCTGACGATGCGCCGGGTCATGCTGTCCTACGCCGCCCGCAACGCGCTGCTGCCCAACGTCACCGCCTTCGGCATGTCGCTCGGCTTCATCCTCAGCGGCTCGCTGCTGACCGAGGTGGTGTTCTCCTATCCCGGCATGGGCTTCCTGCTGCTGACCGCGGTGCGCAGCAGCGACTATCCGCTGATCCAGGGGCTGTTCCTGCTGATCACCGCGGCGGTGCTGACCGCCAACCTGGTGGTCGACCTGCTCTACATCCGGCTCGATCCGCGGGTGCGGCTGCAATGACGGCGCAGGATCCCGCGATGCTGACCGCGCCGGCCCCGCCGCGCTCCGCCCGCCGCCCGCTGGCCCTGTTCTCCGACCGCAAGGCGCTGGCGGGAGGCATCATCCTGCTGCTCGCGGCCGCGATCGCGCTGCTGGCGCCGGCGATCGCGCCGGGCGACCCGAACGATTTCGTCGGCCGGCCGAACCAGCCGCCCTCGGCCGCATTCTGGTTCGGCACCACCAGCTCCGGCCAGGACGTGCTGGCGCAGACGGTGTGGGGCTCGCGCATCTCGCTCAGCGCCGGCGCGCTGGTCGGCATCCTGACCACGGCGCTGGGCACCCTGGTCGGCATGACTGCCGGCTATGTCCGCGGCCGGACCGACGATGTGCTGTCGCTGGTGGTCAACGTCTTCCTGATCATGCCCAGCCTGCCGCTGCTGATCGTGCTGGCCGCCTTCCTGCCGCCGGGTCACGCCACCATCGTGCTGGTGCTGACCGTCACTGGCTGGGCCTGGCCGGCCCGGGTGCTGCGGGCCCAGACCCTGGCGCTGCGCGAGAAGGATTTCGTCATCGCGGCGGAGATGCTGGGCGAAAGCCGCCTGCGCATCGTCTTCGTCGAGATCCTGCCGAACATGCTGTCGATCGTCGCCGCCAGCTTCGTCGGCTCGGTGGTCTACGGCATCGGGGCCCAGGCGGGGCTCGAATTCATCGGCCTCGGCGATACCAGCGCGGTCAGCTGGGGCACCAACCTCTACTGGGCCGCCAACAACTCCAGCCTGCTGACCGGGGCGTGGTGGACCTTCGTGCCCTCCGGCGCCTGCATCGCCATCGTCGCCTTCGCCTTCTCGCTCCTGAACTACGCGATCGACGAGCTGACCAATCCGCGCCTCAGGTCGCAGCGCGATGTCCGCCGGGCGCTGCGCCGGCGGCGGCGCAGCGCCTGACGGCCTAGGTCAGGGCCAGGATCAGCAGGATCACGACGATTGCGAGCAGGCCGACCAGGATCGGCAGCGTCCAGCGCGAGCCGCCCTCCTGCTCCGGCCCGCGCGCCAGGCTGATGTCCTGCGCCCGCTCGATCACCCGCTGACCCTCGGGTTCCTCGCCGGGCGGCTGTCTGGGGGAATCCGGCGTGCGGCGGCCGGGCACCTCTTGGTCCGAAACCATCTCCGCCTCCTCGGCGGCCATTGCGTCGACAAAGCAATGGCTGCCGGTGCGCCTGGGTTCCAGACGGCAACCAGTCTAGGACAGCGACGGTGCTAAGGTCAGATTATCTCGGGCATGGGTGTCGGACTCTCGTTTAGCCGATCGTCTTCAAGACAGGCAGGCTATGGAGAACAGCGATGACCATTACGATCACCGCCTTTGAACAGTCGCCCGATGGCGGCAAGGGTCTGGCGCGTGACATGCGCGTTCGCTGGGCGCTCGAAGAGGTGGGCCAGCCCTACGAGGTTCGTCTTCTTTCGTTCAAGGCGATGAAGCAGCCCGCGCATCTCGCGCTTCATCCGTTCGGGCAGATTCCGACCTATGAGGAAGGCGATCTCGTCCTGTTCGAGTCGGGGGCGATCGTGTTCCATATCGCCGACCACCATGCGGGCCTGCTGCCGGACGATGCGGATGCCCGGGCGCGCGCGATCGGCTGGATGTTTGCCGCGCTCAATACGGTGGAGCCGCCGATCGTCGAGCGCGAACAGGTCCCGTACCTGGAGCGCGGCCAGTCCTGGTACGAGGAACGCCTGCCCATCCTCGAGGATCGCGTCCGCGACCGGCTGGACCAACTTTCCAATCGGCTCGGCGATGCCGACTGGCTCGACGGCGAGTTCAGCGCCGGTGACCTGCTGATGGTGCTGGTGCTGCGCAGGTTGGACGGAACGGACCTATTGCAGGAATATCCGACCCTCGCTGCCTATGTCGCCCGCGCCGAAGCGCGGCCCGCATACAAGCGTGCGTTCGACGCTCAGCTGGCGGTTTTCACCGCTGCATCGAACGGCTGACAAAGGTCTGCTCCGGCCCTAGCGACGGAACTCGAGCCGGTACTGGCGCGGCGTGCTGCGGCAGTGCTTCTGGAACTCCACATAGAACTGGCTGAGCGAGCCGTAGCCGCAGCCGAAGGCGATCTCGGCGATCGACAGGTCGGTGTCGACCAGCATCATCATCGCCCGGCTCAGCCGCTGCCGCCGGATATACTGGGCGATGGTCACGCCCAGCACCCGCTTGAACACCGCCATGGCGTTGGTCGGGTGCAGCCCGCCGGCCGCGGCCACAGCCTCGACCGTCACCGCCTCGCCGAAATGCGCGTTGATGTGGTCGGTCATGGCCTGGATTCGCGCGATCGCCCGGCGGCCGGCGCTGCGCAGCCGGGGCCCGTCCTCCGGCTCGCCGGCCTCCGGTTCGCCGGCCCCCGTGTCGCCGGCATCGGGCGCGACGGCGTCGAGCGACAAGCGCTTGACCCTGATCCCGACCTCCTCGCGCAGGATCTGCTGCCGCAGCTCCGGGCCGTCCGGCCATTCCGCGGCCCAGCGCTGGAACAGCAGCGGGTCGATCGGGTCCGGCGCCGCCACGGTGGCGAAGCGGCCGTCCATGACGCCGGATTTGAACGCGTCGGCCACCGGCAGGGCCAGGAAATCGGCGAAGGGCAGGTAGACGCAGATCAGGTCCGCCGCGGGCTCGACCGCGATCACCTGGTGCGGCACCGCGGCCCAGAACAGATGCACCCGGTTCTCGCCGATCGAGATCCGGGTGCCGTTGAACAGATAGGTCATGCCGCCGGCCAGCAGCAGGTTCAGCTCGACATGGTCGTGCCAATGCGCCTGGCCCATCGGCTCCGGCACATGCCGCTCGGCATAGAAGGCGCCGCGGTCGAGATAGGCGTCGATGTCCAGCGGGGCGGCGGGCGGCGTCGGGATCTCGCTCATCTCCGCAAGAAAAGGCTGGTTTTCCGGAAAATACAAGCAGAAGCGTGGAAGAAATCCGGAATTCGACCCTCCATTGTGGCCAGGTCCGGGGCGAACCCGGCAACGGCCCGCACAGTCGGGCTCCGGCAACAGGGGGCAAGCGATGGCGAGAGCGCAATCCTGCGCCGCCGCGGCGATCTGCGCGGCGACGGGCATGATCACCATGGGGGCGATGGCGGCGGAGGTGCCGGCCACGGCCGGGCTGCAGCTGAAGATCTCCGGCTTCCTCGGCTTCGAGGCGGCGGCGGTGCTGGACCAGTCCGACGACAATGAGTTCGACCGGAATTACGATTTCCGCTCCGGCGGCCGGCTGCAATTCGACGCCAAGAACGTCACCGATGATGGCCTGGAATACGGCGCCCGCATCCGGTTCAACAACGTCAACCGCCGCGACGACGTCACGGTCGACCATGTCTACATCTACCTGCAGGGCGATTTCGGCACCGTCACTTTGGGCGACGTCGACGCGGTGGCCGGCGACTACGGCTACATCTTCGCCCATGACGCGGTGGTGTCGGAGATGGGGATGGGCGCCAGTTGGGGCGACAACCTCGACCACGACTACGCCACTGGCGGCGGCCATTTCTTCTCGCTGGACCCGACCTACATCTCCGGCATCGGCGACCCGGACACCCGGATCAAATACAGCTCGCCCGACCTCGGCGGCTTCTCCTTCGGCGTCGACTTCACCCCCGTGGTCGGCGGCGACGATCATGCCGGCACCAGCGGCCGCGCCGACCTGACCAATGACGGCGACACGCTGTACGAGAACGTCGTCACCGCCGGGGCGAACTACACCGCCGAATTCGACGGCGTGTCGGTGCTGGTCTCCGGCACCGCCTCCACCGGCAACGGCGTCAGCGGCCATCGCGACCTCGCGGCCTACAGCCTGGGCACGCAGATTGCGGCCGGCGACGTCACCGGCAGCCTCAACTGGGTCCACTACGACAGCATCGCCGACAGCGGCAAGGCGATCGACACGGTCGCGGCCAGCCTGGCCTGGCGCTTCGGCGATTTCGAGGCCGGGCTCGGCTACGCCTGGACCACGGGGCAGAAGGGCAACGGCCTGGCGGGCGACGAGGACACCGGCGACGCCGGGCGGTCCGATCTGAAGCAGGACCACATCGCCGCCGCCACCCTGGTCTACACCCTGGCCCCGGGGCTGAACGCCTATGCCGAGCTCAACTGGGAGACCGCGTCCTTCCGCCAGGGGCCTGATTTCGACAACACCACGCTGGTCAGCGGCCTGGTGCTCGGCTTCTAGCACGCTGGTTTTCCGGAAAATGAACGCGACAGCACGGAAGAAATCCGGAATCCGTAGTGTCACAGTGGTGACATGGGGCAAACCCAACGAAGGGAGGCGAGAGATGAGATTGCAGGCATCCGCCGCTTTGGTCTGCGCGGCGCTGGCGGCCTCGGCCGTGGCCGCCTCGGCCGCCGCGGCCCCGGCGGCGATCGAGCTGACCTACATGCTCTGGGGCTCGCCGTCGGAGGGCGAGGTCTGGCGCGGCGTCGCCGACGCCTTCGAGGCCAAGCACCCGGAGATCAAGGTCAAGATCGAGGTCGCCGACTGGTCGTCCTACTGGCAGAAGCTGCGGGTGGTGGTGGCCGGCGGCAACCCGCCCGACATCTTCGCCATGGACGCGCCACTGTATCCGGACTGGCAGTCGCGCGGCGCGCTGCTGAACCTGCAGCCCTATCTCGACGCCGACCCGAAGGCGCTGGACGACATCTACCCGATCACGCTCGAGGCCTATCGCAGCGCGGACGGGATCTACGGCCTGCCGCGGGATTTCCAGACCATCGTCCTCTACTACAACAAGGACATGTTCGACGCCGCCAAGCTGCCCTATCCGACCGCGGATTGGAGCTGGGACGACCTGCGGCGCACGGCCAAGGCCCTGACCCTCGACAAGAACGGCGACGGCACCACCGACCAATGGGGCTTCTGGTCCGAAATCGGCGACCCCGAGCCGTTCTGGGGCGCGGTGGTGTGGAGCTATGGCGGCGACATCATCAGCGCCGACCGCAGCCGCACTTTGCTGGCCGAGGGGCCGGCGCGCGACGCCTGGCACTTCATCGCCGGCATGGCGCTGGACGACAAGGCGCTGCCGACGCCGGAGCAACTGAAGCAGTACGGCACCGACGGCTTCTCCGCCGGCATCGCCGCCATGACCGTGTCCGGCCACTGGGTGGTGCCGGAATATGCCGAGCGCGGCTTCGCCTGGGGCGTGGCGCCGCTGCCGTCCGGGCCGAAGGGGCGGGTGACCAGCGTCAACAGCGCCGGCTTCGTCATCTCCAAGACCACGGCGCATCCGCAGGAGGCCTGGGAGTTCGTGAAGTTCGCTGCCAGCCCTGACGGGCAGGCGGCCCTCGCCAAGCTCGGCCTCGCCGTGCCGATCCTGAAATCGGTGGCGGAAGGCCCGGCCTATCTCGACCAGCCCGGCCCGAAGATCGACCAGCGCGTGTTCCTCGACGCCCTGTCCTACGCCCGGCTGAAGCCGTCCTTCCGCGGCTATGAGGAATGGGCGACCGTGGTCGGCGACGCGCTGCTGCCGGTCTGGAACGGCGATGCCGCGATCGACGACGCGCTGGACGAGATCGGCCCCGCCGCCGACGACGTCCTGCAGGGCCAGCACTGAGACGGCCGCGATGCCGCCGAACGGCCTCCGCGTCCAGGGTCGCGACCGCGCCTGGCTCCTGCTGCTGCTGGCGCCGACGCTGCTGGGCCTGCTGCTCGGCGCCCTCGGCTCGGTGGTGGCGACGGCGGGGCTCAGCCTGCTGCACTGGGACCTGCTGACGCCGCCGGGCTGGGCGGGGCTGCAGAACTACGCCGACCTCGCGGTCGACCGCGGCTTCCTCAAGGCGCTCGGCAACACGCTGGCCTTCTCGGCGCTCTATGTGCCGCTGACGGTGGCGATCTCGCTCGGCGTCGCTTTGCTGCTGAACCGGCGGGTGACCTGGGTCGGGCTGTTCCGCGCGCTCTACTTCCTGCCGGTGATCACCTCGCCGACCGCGGTCGGGCTGATCTGGTCCTGGATCTTCGCCCAGGACCAGGGGCTGCTGAACGGCATCGTCACCGCGCTGGGCGGCGACCCGGTGCGCTGGCTCGGGCCCCGCATGGTGCTGGTCTCGGTGGTGATCGTGAACGTCTGGGGCGCGATCGGCGAAGGCATGATCGTGTTCCTGGCCGGGCTGCAGGCGGTGCCGCGCGACTATTACGAGGCTGCCCGGATCGACGGCGCCCGGCCGCGGCACCAGCTGCTGTTCATCACCCTGCCGCTGATGGTGCCCAGCCTGTTCTTCCAGACCGTGCTGTCGACCATCCATGCGTTCCAGGCCTTCGACTACATCTACATCCTGACCCGCACCGGCACCGGCGGCTCGACCCTGCCGACCGTCGTCTATTCGATCTACCGCACCGGCTTCGGCTTCTTCCGCATGGGCGATGCCGCGGCCCAGAGCCTGACTCTCGCCGCCATGATCCTGGTCCTGACGCTGGGCTATTTCCGGCTGCAGAAGCGCTGGGGGGTGCCGGCATGACCGCGGCCCTCGCTTTGCGCGCCCGCAGCGCCCGGCCGCGCACCCTCCGCCTCGGCGTCGACGCCCTGGCCTATGCCGTGCTGATCGCCGGTGCATTGCTGATGGTCGGGCCCTTCGCCTGGATGGTCTCGACCTCGCTGAAGCTGCCGGCCGACCAGTTCGGCCACGCTTTGATCCCGCCGCACCCGACGGTCGAGAACTACCTGTCGCTGTGGCGGATCATCCCGTTCGACGGCCTGCTGTGGAACAGCCTGAAGGTCGCCGCGATCTCCACGATCGGGCAACTGCTGACCTGCTCGATGGGCGCCTTCGTCTTCGCCGTGGTCCGCTTCCCCGGCCGGCAGGTGCTGTTCGTGGCCCTCTTGGTGACGCTGATGATCCCGGCGCAGATGGCCGCGATCCCGCAATTCGTGATCTTCAAGTTCCTCGGCCTGTACGGCACCCAGGCGCCCTTATACCTGCCCAGCTTCCTCGGCGGCGCCTTCGGCTGCTTCCTGCTGCGCCAGTATTTCCTGACCATCCCGATCGAGCTGGCGGAGGCGGCGCGCATGGACGGCGCGTCGCTGCTGACGATCTGGTGGCGGATCTACCTGCCGCTGGCCCGGCCGGCCCTGGCGGCGCTGGCGATCTTCGCCTTCCTCTCCTCCTGGAACGACCTGTTCAGCGCCCTGATCTACCTGCCCAGCGACCTGGAGAAGACGACGCTGCCGGTCGGGCTGGCCCTGATGCAGCAGCAATACGCCGCGCAATGGACCGTGATGATGGCCGCCGTCCTGGTCAGCATCGCCCCGATCCTGATCGCCTTCAGCCTGGCCCAGCGGCACTTCATCGAAGGCATGGCGCTGTCCGGCCTGAAATAACCCGACCGTTTCCAAGAAAGACCTCCCATGGCCAAGATCTGCCTCATCGGTGCCGGCAGCACCGTCTTCGCCCAGTCGATCATCGGCGACATCCTCAGCCAGCCGGACCTGGCCGACAGCGTCGTCGCCCTGCACGACATCGACGGCGAGCGGCTGAACACCTCCGCCATCGTCGCCCGCCGCATCGGCGCCTCGCTCGGGCTGGACACTCTCCGGGTCGAGGCCTCGCTGGACCGGCGCCAAGCCATGGCGGGGGCCGATTTCGTCATCCTGATGATGCAGGTCGGCGGCTACCGCCCGGCGACGGTGACCGACTTCGAGATCCCGAAGCGCTACGGCCTGCGCCAGACCATCGGCGACACGCTCGGCATCGGCGGCATCTTCCGCGGCCTGCGCACCATCCCGGTGCTGCTGGAGATCTGCGAGGACATGCGCGCGGTGTGCCCCAACGCCCTGCTGATGAACTATGTGAACCCGATGGCGATGAACTGCTGGGCGCTCGCCGAGGCGGCGCCGGACATCCGCTCGGTCGGCCTGTGCCACAGCGTGCAGGAGACCTCGGGCGACATGGCGCGCTGGCTGGGCGAGGCGCCGGAAAATCTCGACTACCTCTGCGCCGGCATCAACCACGTCGCCTGGTTCCTGAAGTTCGAGAAGCGGCTGCCCGATGGCGGGCGCGAGAACCTGTATCCGCGGCTGAAGGCGCTGGCCGAGGCCGGCGTGGTGCCGGCGGGCGAGGCGGTGCGCTTCGACATGCTGCGCCGGACCGGGCATTTCGTCACCGAATCCAGCATCCATTTCGCCGAGTACAACCCCTGGTTCATCAAGGCCGGCCGCGACGACCTGCTGGAGCGGTACGAGGTGCCGCTGGACGAATATCCGCGCCGCTGCGAGGCGCTGATCGAGGAGTGGCACGCGCTGCGCGCCGGGCTGGAGGCCGATGACAGCCCGATCCCGGTCCGCCGCAGCAACGAATACGCCGCCGGCATCGTCCACGCCGTGGTCACCGGCCGGCATAACCTGATCTACGGCAATGTCCGCAACGACGGGCTGATCGCCGACCTGCCCGACGCCGCGGTGGTCGAGGTGCCGTGCCATGTCGACCGCAACGGCGTGCAGCCGATCCGGATCGGCCGCATCCCGAACCATCTGGCCGGCATCATGCGGCTGTCGATCAACGTCCAGCAGATGGTGGTCGAGGCGGCGCTGACCCGGTGCAAGGACGCCATCCGCCACGCCGCGATGCTGGATCCGCACACCGCGGCCGAACTGTCCCTCGACGAGATCTGGCGTCTGGTGGACGATCTGATCGAGGCGCATGGCGACCTGCTGCCGCGCTATCATTGAGAAGCGAAAAGGGACACCGGGAATGCCGGGTAGACTGGAAGGGCGCGTCGCCATCGTCATCGGGGCGGCGCGGGGCATCGGCGCGGCGATCGCCGAACGCTTCGCGGCGGACGGCGCGCGGGTGGTGATCGGCGACACCGATCCCGCGGCCGGGGCGGCGACGGCGGCGCGGCTGGGCGCCCGCTTCGTCGCCACCGACATCAGCCAGCGGGCGGATGCCGACGCCATCGTGCGGGCGGCGGTCGACGGCTTCGGCCGGCTCGACATCCTGGTGCAGAACGCTGCGATCTATCCCTGGACGCTGATCGAGGACATCGAGCCCGAGGAGTGGGACCGGGTGATGGCGGTCAACCTGCGCGGCACCTACCTGGCCGCGCGGGCGGCGCTGCCGGCGATGCGGGCGGGGGGAGGGGGCCGGATGATCTTCACCTCCTCGATCACCGGCCCCCGCGTCACCAGCCCGGGCCATGGCCACTACGCCGCGACCAAGGCCGGCATCAACGGCTTCCTCAAATCCGCGGCGCTGGAGTTCTCCGGCTACGGCATCACCGTCAACGGGGTCGAGCCCGGCAACATCCTGACCGAGGGGATGCAGCAGCACCGCAGCGCCGAGTTCATCGCCATGATGGAACGGGCGGTGCCGCTGGGCCGGCTCGGCACGCCGCAGGACGTGGCCGCTTCGGTGGCCTTCCTGGCCTCGGACGACGCCGCCTACATCACCGGCACCACCATCGTCGTCGACGGCGGCCAGACCCTGCCGGAAGGCCACGACTTCCGCCTGCGGCCGCAATAGGGCAGGGCGGCCGGCGGGCGGGTTCAGCCGTGCTCCGGCGCGCCCGTGACCCGCCAGATCACATCGCCGACGTCGTCCGCCACCAGCACCGAGCCGTCCGGGCCAAGAGTCACCCCCACCGGCCGTCCGTAGGAGGCGCGCTCGTCGGGGGACAGGAAGCCGGTCAGGATGTCGCGCACAGGCCCGGCGGGGCGTCCATTCACGAACGGCACGAAGACGACCTTGTAGCCGCTCAACGTGCTGCGGTTCCAGGAGCCGTGCTGTCCGATCGCCATGCCATCGGGGAAGCCGGGCAGGGTGCCGGCCGGAAGCCAGCACAGGCCCAGCGACGCCGTGTGCCCGCCCAATGCGAAATCCGGCGTTATGGCCGATGCGACCAGCGCCGGGTCCTGGGGCACCCGGTCGTCCACGATCCTGTCCCAATAGCAAAAGGGCCAGCCGTAGAAGCCGCCGTCGCGCACCGATGTCAGATAGTCGGGAGGCGTCTCGTCACCCAGCCCGTCGCGCTCATTCACCACGGTCCAGAGAGCCCCGGTCGTCGGCTCCCATGCCATGCCGACAGGATTGCGCAGGCCGGAGGCGAAGATGCGGTCCTGGCCGCTCTCGAGGTCCAGTTCGTGGATGGCCGCCCGGCCTTCCTCCGCCGCCAGCCCGTGGTCTCCGATATTGCTGAGCGAGCCGACACCGATATAGAGCTTCCGCCCGTCGGGGCTCGCCAGCAGGCTGCGCGTCCAGTGCCCGCCGGGGTTCAGGTCGTTCAGCTTCCGCCCCGCTGCGCTGATGCGGTTGTCTCCGGGCGTGTACGGAAATGCCACCACGCCATCGGTGTTGCCGACATACAGCGTATCGCCGAGCTGCGCCATGCCGAACGGCTGGTTCAGCCCGTCGAGGAACACCTCGCGGGTCTCGGCGACGCCGTCGCCATCGGCATCGCGCAACAGCGTGATGCGGTTCGGGCTTTCTCCCACCGCGGCAGCACGCTTCATGGTGCTGAACATGGCGTAGTCGAAGACGGACTTGATGCCCCCCGGTGCACTCAGCGCCTCGGCCACGAGCGTGTCGCCATTCGACAGGACGTGGATCCAGCGCGGATGCTTCAGGCCGGCTGCGAAGGCGTTCACCTGGAGCCCCGGCGCAGCGACCGGCGTTTGCCCCGCACTCCATCCTCTTGCGGTCGGCATCTTCAGCGTCGGAATGCCCTGCGGCTTGGCTGCCGGGATCGCCGGCGTGCTGCCGAAGGCCGGCTCTTGCGAGCCGTCATGCCGGTGCCGTAAAAAGATCGCTCCGGCGCCGACCAGCGCGACCACTCGAGCAAAGATGCCGGACAAGCTCATGGCGTTCCTCTACTTGCGTGAAACACGAGCGACACGAAGCGCCTCGAGGTGGGTCCCAACGATCTGTCAGGTTGTAGACGGGCCGTGAAGGCCGTTTGCGGACGAAAGGTGGTTGGATTCGACCCGAACGCCCAAAAGGCTTCGCGCTGATTGACATCCGTATCATATCTCGCACCAACCGTCGGCGTCCGCTTCCAGGTGCCGACGGCGATGCCCGGTTCCGGGTCAGCCTCGACGGGCCGGCCGGGCGGGCGGCGCTGCCGGACGCCCGCGACGGTGCCGCGGCGAAGGAGACGCGCCGCAACCGGGTGGCCCGTGCCGTCTCCTGCTCGGTCGCCGCCAACCGCGACCTCGATGCCGAGACCTGCGAGGCGCAGATCGCCGCGATGTGGAAGCGGCTGATCGACGACCCGGACATCGACGCCGACCTCGCTTTCTCCGGGCATGCGCTGGAGGAGATCGTCTTCCACCTCTGCCGCGACATGCGCATCCGTCCCGACCCGGCCTGGCTGAACCCGGACTATTCCGGCGCCGACTGGTTCGGACGGCGGAAGCGGGCGGCCAAGGACGGCGACAAGCCTCCCGTGCCCTGGTGGCCCGAGGACGGCCCGGATACCGGCCGCTACTGGCATCTCGACGAGAGCGACAAGATCTCGGTCGAGGGCTGGTACGACATCGAGACCGGCGAACGGCTCCACTGCGCGCCCTGGCTGCTGAAACCGGGCGGCGGCTGACCGCCGCCGGTCGCCGCCATCCTTGCCGATCACCAGCCCGCCCAGCCTTTCCGCTCTCCCCCTCCCGCGAGGGGAGGGGGACGCATGTGCTTTGGCCGGGCCTGCCGTCAGCCGCTCAGCACCATTTGTACTCGTAGCCGGACGACCCGGCCGGGACCACGTCGCGGTCGCGGTAGATGATCGAGATCGTGCTGCCGCGCGCGGCGCAGGCGGCGTTGAAGAAGCTGATCGGGTTGACCGGGTTGCCGTCCGCATCCCGGTTGTTGTCGTTGTACTCGATCTCGTAGACTTGGTTGCCGTAGATTTCGGTGAAGTCCTCGCACTCCGACCACACCTGGCATTCCTCGACGATCGCGAAGTCGAAGCCGATCTGCGAGATGCCGATCGGCGCCAGCTCGCTGGTGTTCTTCTGCGCGATGGCGAGGTTGGCGGCATGGGCGCGCTGCACCAGCAGCTTGGCGAAGGCGGTGTTGTGGGCTTTGGTCAGCACGGCCTGCGAGCGGGTCCAGGAATCGAGGTTGTCCGGCTCCACCGCCTTGAAGCCGTCGGCCGCACATTTGTCGATCCACGGCCCGATGATCGCCATCAGCGCGGTGCGCTTCGCCGCCGTCGAGGTGTCGAGCAGGTACTCGTCCGGCCAGTCCGGATCGATCACGTATTTGCCGTTCTTCTTGACCAGCAGGTTGGAATGGTTGGTGGTCCACCACACCGCGTCGTCGGGCTGGGTCTGGAACGCGTTGACGTAGCAGATGCTGTACTTGCCCGGGGCGGGCGCCGCCAGCCGGTCGCGGTCGACGATGGCGACGCCGGACGCGGCGGCATAGGCGCCGCCGATCTGGTAGTCGAACCGGCCGTTCGCGGTCGGCCGGGTGAAAGCGCTCGCGGACGTGGCCGCAAGGATGCTCGCCGCGGCGACGGCAGCCGCCGTCGTCCGGAACCACAGTGCATGCATGGGGGTCGTGACCTCTCGGGCCTGCCGTCCCCGCCTCGAGCCCATTCGCTCTGGCGTGGTTGGGGGCCGGGCTGGTTACCGGCTGGGGGCAGGCGCTGCTAGGATGTCCATCCTCCCGCGCAGGGTCAACAACTATGATCGGGGCGGTGGAATGGCGGAAGAGAGTGGGAGTCGAACCCACCAAGGACCGGCTCGCGGCCCCTCCCGGATTTGAAGTCCGGACGCCCCACCGGGGACGATTCTCCTCCAGGCCCCTCGGCCGGCGCCTCGCCGATCGAGGGACGAAACAGGTCCAGCCGGTGCCGGTTCAGCCGGCGCAGGTCGCCCCGCCGCAGCGTCACGCCGTGGCGGTCGAAGAACTCCAGGATCTGAATCGCGACCTTGCGGCCGCTGTCCACCTGATCACGGAATTGCGCCGCGGTGAAGCCGGTCTCATGCGCCTCGCCCAGCCGCAGCAGGATGCCGACGACCTCGGTGACGGTCGGGCGCAGGAAGAAATGGTCATGCGCCACCTCGTCGACCCGGCCCATCCGCCCGGCGCGCTTCAGCAGCCGCCGGATCTCCGCCTCGTCGATGCCGGTCTCGCCGGCGATGTCGCGCACCCGCGGCGGCCGGAACCGCGTAGCACCGCCGAGGCGCGGAGCGATGTCGGCCCACAGCGCCTCGTCGGCCTCGGTCAGGTGCGCCTGGTGGCCGGTCAGCCGGACCCAGGCGCCGTCCAGCGCCACCTGGTCGGCCCGCGCCAGCCCGCGCAGCAGGGCGGCGAAGGCCGGCGCCGGCAGGCGCGGCTGCGACTGCAGGCGCAGCCGTTCGAAGCCGATGCCGGGCAGGTCGGAATTGTCGCGGTGGAAGGCGTCCAGCGTCTCCAGCAGCCCCTGGGTCAGCCGCGTCCAATCCTCCGCGATCAGGGCCAGCAGCTGCTCGCCCGCCGCGATCCGGACCAGGCCGACCGGCTCGGCCTGGTCCGG
>NZ_JBQJIK010000041.1:0-69337 GCF_052078665.1 Inquilinus sp. CA228
TTCAGGCCCTCGGCCTCGCCTCCGTCGCCGACCCGCTCACCGCTTAATCCCCCGAACCGCCGGATACGGACCCGTATGTCCGGTGGTGTGGGAGGGGGGAGCCGCGAGGCTTCCCCCTATCCCGATAAGTTCAGACAGTTTTTGCCTCTCCTCTCCGGGCTTGACCCGGGGATTACGGGAGAGGTCGGAGGCGCTTGCGCCTCCGGGTGAGGGGGTTTTGTCGAGGCCGGGGGCCGCCCTCTCCGGGCTTGGGGACCTGCAGCAGGCAACGCGAACCATGCCCGGAAGAGCCCCCCACAGACCTCAGGCCGCGGCCTCGATGTCCTCGCCGGTGCCGTGGTCGGGATGCAGGCAATGGCCGTGGCTGTGGTCGGCCAGCACCTCGATCACCCGGCAATGGCCGATGGTGCCGTGGCGGCACTGCTCCACCATCCGCTCCAGCTCGACCTTCAGCGCCTCCAGCCGGGCGATGCGGGCCTGCACCGCCACCAGCTGCTCCTGCGCGATCCGGTCGGCGGTGGCGCAGGGCTGGGCCGGGTCGTCGGCCAAGGTCAGCAGCTGGCGGATGGCGTCCAGCGGGAAGCCCAGCTCGCGGCTGTGGCGGATGAAGGCCAGCCGGTCGCTGTGCGCCCGGCCGTAGATCCGCTGGTTGCCCAGGGTCCGCGCCGCCTCCGGCATCAGCCCGATCTGCTCGTAATAGCGGATGGTCTGGACCTTGCAGCCGGTGCGGCGGGCCAGCTCGCCGATCGGCATCGCGTCGCCGCGCGCGGACATGAATTTTCCTCTTGAAGCTCTAGTCGCTGTAGCTCCCATCTTCCCCTGCGACGGATGTTTCGGCAAGGGAGTGCGTCGCATGGCAGCGGCGAATGACGGGCAGGGCCGGACCCTGCGCTACCGGGTCGACGGCATGGATTGCCCGAGCTGTGTCGGCAAGCTGCAGACGGCGCTCGGCCGGATCGAGGGCGTCAGCGGCGTCGAGGTCAGCTTCGCCACCGGCCTGCTGGCCCTCGGCGCGGCCGGCGCCGCCTCGAATGGCCGGGCGGTGGAAGACAAGATCCGCGCCCTCGGCTTCACCCCGACCGCGATCGAGGACACGGCGTCCCGCGCCCCGGCCCCGGCCGACGCCAGGCCCTGGTGGCACGAGCGCAAGGCGCAGCTGGTCGGCTTCACCGGACTCCTGCTGGCCGCGGCCTTCGTCGCCTCGCTGATCGTCCCGGCCGAGGCCGAATGGGCCTATCTCGCCGCGGCGCTGATCGGGCTGGTGCCGGTCGCCCGCCGGGCCGCGGCCCTGATCCGCTCCGGCTCGCCCTTCAGCATCGAGACGCTGATGGCGGTCGCCGCGATCGGCGCCATCGCCATCGGCGCGGCGTCGGAGGCGGCGGTGGTGGTGTTCCTGTTCGCCGTCGGCGAGCTCTTGGAGACCGTCGCTGCCGGCCGCGCCCGCCAGGGCATCAAGGCGCTGGTGTCGCTGGTGCCGCGCACGGCGCAGCGCGAGGCGAATGGCGTCCTGGCCACCGTCGCGGTCGACGATCTCGCGATCGGCGACATCGTTCTGGTGCGCCCCGGCGACCGGGTGCCGGCCGATGGCGAGATCGTCGACGGCGCGTCGGAGCTGGACGAGGCGCCGATCACCGGTGAATCCGTGCCGGTGGCCAAGGCGGCGGGCGACGCCGTCTATGCCGGCAGCATCAATGCCGGGGGCGTGTTGCGCCTCAAGGTGACGCGGGCGGCGGCGGACAACACCATCGCCCGGATCATCCACATGGTCGAGACGGCGCAGTCCAGCAAGGCGCCGACCGCCCGCTTCATCGACCGGTTCAGCGCCTGGTACACCCCGGCGGCCATGGTCGTCGCCGGGCTGGTGATCGCGGTGCCGCCGCTGCTGTTCGGCGGCGACTGGACGGTCTGGACCTATCGCGGCCTGTCGCTGCTGCTGATCGCCTGCCCCTGCGCCCTGGTGCTGTCGACCCCGGCGGCCATCGCCTCCGGTATCGCCGCCGGCACCCGCCGCGGCCTGCTGCTGAAGGGCGGCGCGGCGCTGGAGATGCTGGGCAAGGTCAAGGCCGTGGCCTTCGACAAGACCGGCACGCTGACCATCGGCCGGCCGCAGGTCACCGACATCGTGGCGCTGGACGGAACCGAAGCAGACCTGCTGGCCCGGGCCGCCGCGGTCGAATCCGGCTCCAGCCACCCGCTGGCCCGCGCCATCCTCGACGCCGCCGCGGCGCGGGGCGTGGCCGTGCCGGCGGTGACCGGGGCCGGGGCCGTCCCGGGCAAGGCGGTGCTGGGCCGGGTCGATGGCGCGCTGCTGGCGGTCGGGTCGCCGCGCTATGCCGCCGAGCGCGGGCCGCTGCCGGCGGATCTGGCCGGGCGCATCTCCGCGCTGGAAGGGCAGGGCAAGACCGTGGTCGTGCTGCTGGCCGCCGGCCGGCCGCG
Source organism: Inquilinus sp. CA228 (assembly GCF_052078665.1). Classification (NCBI taxonomy): domain Bacteria; kingdom Pseudomonadati; phylum Pseudomonadota; class Alphaproteobacteria; order Rhodospirillales; family Rhodospirillaceae; genus Inquilinus; species Inquilinus sp. CA228. Next base: position 2,437 of record NZ_JBQJIK010000041.1, read on the forward strand.
CGGGCTGATCGCGCTGCGCGACGAGCCGCGCGAGGATGCCGCCGCCGCAGTGGCCGCGCTGCGCCGGGCCGGGGTGCGGCCGGTGATGCTGACCGGCGACAACCGCCGCACCGCCGAGGCCGTGGCCGGCATGCTCGGCATCGCGGTCGAGGCCGAGCTGCTGCCGGACGACAAGCTGGCGGCGATCGGCAAGCTGAAGGCCGAGGGGCCGGTGGCGATGGTCGGCGACGGCATCAACGACGCCCCGGCGCTGGCCGCCGCCTCGGTCGGCATCGCCATGGGCGGCGGCACCGACGTGGCGCTGGAGACGGCGGATGCGGCGCTGCTGAACAACCGCGTCACCGGCGTCGCCGAGCTGATCGGCCTGTCGCGCGCCACCCTGGCCAACATCCACCAGAACATCGCCGTCGCCCTCGGCCTCAAGGGGCTGTTCCTGGCCACCACGCTGTTCGGCGCCACCTCGCTGTGGCTGGCGATCCTGGCCGACACCGGGGCGACCGTGCTGGTGACGCTGAACGCGCTGCGGCTGCTGCGCCTGCTGCCCGCGGCGCGGCCGGCCGCGGCCAAGCCGGACCAGGCCCATGATCACGGGCGCGAGCATGCCCAAGATCGGGGTTACGACCATGACCACGCAGCGCCCGAGCCGGCCGACGATTGTTGCGCCCATGGCGCCTGCGGGTCACAGCCCGCGAGCGTCGCCTGCGGGGCGTGCCGGGCCCCGAACCAGGCCGCCGCCCGCACCTGCAGCCAGTGCGGCCAGGCGATGGCGGCGTGACGACAGGCATCCCTCTGGGAACTTTGTCTCAAGCCCGCCGTTGAACCTCCGCAGCCGGCCGGACCGGAGCCGCGACCGGCGGGCATGAACCATGCAGCCAGGGGGTGTGCCATGGGGCTGATCAATTTCATCAAGAACGCGGGCGAGTCTCTGTTCGGCGGCGGCGAGGCCGAGGCCGCGACGGCGGACGACCTCAAGAAGCAGATCCAGGCGCAGGGGCTCGACCCCGCCGGCGTCGACATCAAGGTCGAAGGCGACAAGGTGACGGTCGGCGGCAACGTCGCCTCCACCGAGGTGGCGGAGAAGATCGCCCTGGCCGTCGGCAACACGCCGGGCGTCGCGGCCGTCGAGAACAACCTCGCCGCCGCCGCCCCGGCGCCGGAATCGAGGTTCCACACGGTCAAGAAGGGCGACACGCTGTCGGCGATCGCCAAGGCGGAATACGGCAACGCCAACGCCTACGCCAAGATCTTCGAGGCCAACAAGCCGATGCTGAAGCATCCCGACAAGATCTATCCGGGCCAGGTGCTGCGCATCCCGGCCTGACGCTGTCCCCGGCCGAGCCGAAGGCCCTGCGCACCGCCGCGCAGGGCCTTCTTACCCATGTCGCGCCGCGTCCCGTTGCGCTATCAGCAGGAAGCGCATGCGGGAGTCCTCGGGCTTGGCCAACGTCCTGTTCATCACCGCCGACCAGTGGCGCGGCGACACGCTGTCGGCGGTCGGGCATCCCTGCATCCGCACCCCGGCGCTGGACGCGCTGGCGGAGCAGGGCACGCTGTTCCGGCGCCACCACACCGTGGCCTATCCCTGCGGCCCGTCCCGCGCCTCGCTGCTGACCGGCCTGTACCCCCACACCCATCGCAGCGTGCGCAACGGCACGCCGCTCGACACCCGGCACACCAACCTGGCGCTGGAGGTGCGGCGCGGCGGCTGGGAGCCGCTCCTGTTCGGCTACACCGACACCTCGCTGGACCCGCGCGGCCGGGCGCCGGACGACCCGGCGCGCCACAGCTACGAAAGCGTGGCCCCGGGCTTCACCCCGGTGCTCAACCTGTCCGAGGCCAGCCGCGCCTGGATCGCCGACCTGCTGGCCAAGGGCTACGACGTGCCGGCGCCGGAGCAGGGGCGGGACCCGCTCTACGATCCCGATCCGCGGGCCGAGGCGGCGCCCGGCGGCTTCGGCCCGACCCGGATCCGGGCCGAGGACAGCGAGACCGCCTTCATGACCGACCAGGTGCTGCGCCACCTGTCGGTGCTGCACGGCAAGCCCTGGTTCGTGCACCTGACCTATATCTGCCCGCACCCGCCCTTCGCCGCCCCGGCGCCCTGGCACCTGGCCTATGACCCGGCCGCGGTGCCGGCGCCGCTGCGGGCGGCCTCGCTGGCGGAGGAGGGGGCGCAGCATCCGCTGCTGGCCGGGCTGCACCGGGCGGTGCGGCTCGACAAGTTCCTGAACCACGCCGAAGGCCCGGCTTCGGCGCTCGACGCCGCCGGCGTCGCCGCGGTCCGCGCCGCCTATTACGGCCTGGCGTCGGAGGTCGACCACCATCTCGGCCGGGTGTTCGAGTTCCTGAAGGCGAGCGGCCAGTGGGACGACACGCTGATCGTCTTCACCTCCGATCATGGCGAGCAGCTCGGCGACCACCATCTGTTCGGCAAGCTCGGCTATTTCGACCAGTCGGCGCATATCCCGCTGATCCTGCGCGACCCGCGGCCGGAGGCGGATGCCGGCCGTGGCCGCCAGGTCGACGACTTCACCGAATCGGTCGACATCCTGCCGACCATCCTCGGCTGGCTCGGCCTGCCGGTGCCGCGGCACTGCGACGGCGGCTCGCTGCTGCCCTTCTGCCGGGGCGAGCGGCCGCAGGATTGGCGCGACGCGGCGCACTGGTTCTACGATTTCGGCAATGTCCGCGAGCGCGTCGGCGCGGCCCGGCTGCATTCCGACCAATGCGGCGTCCAGGTGATCCGCGACGCCCGCCGCAAATACGTGCACTGCACCGCTTTGCCGCCACTGTTCTTCGACCTGGAGCGCGACCCCGGCGAGTTCGAGGACCGCAGCGGCGACCCGGCCTATGCCGGGGAGATGCTGGCCTATGCCCAGAAGCTGCTGTCCTGGCGCATGCGGCACGAGGACCGGACGCTCAGCCACATCACGCTCGAAGGCGGCTTTTTCGAGGAAGAGGCGCGATGACGGCCGATATCCGCGGCATCCTGTTCGACAAGGACGGCACGCTGATCGACTACGAGGCGACCTGGCTGCCGCTGAACCGCGAGGCTGCGCTGTTCGCCGCGGCCGGCGACCCGGAGCTGGCGCTGCGCCTGCTCGAGGTCGGCGGCGCCGACCCGCACACCGGCGCCGTCCGCGCCGACAGCCTGTTCGCCGCCGGGGCGACGCCGGAGATCGCCGCCGCCTGGATCGCCGCCGGCAGCCCCTACGATCTCGACCTGCTGGTGCCGGAGATGGACCGCATCTTCCAGGGCGCGGCCGCCACGATGATCCGGCCGACCGTCGCCGACCCGGCCGGGCTGTTCCGCCGGCTGCGCGGCCGCGGGCTGAAGCTGGGCATCGCCTCCAGCGACGGCGAGGCCGCGATCCGCGCCACGCTGGCGCTGTTCGACCTGCTCGATCTGGTCGATTTCATCGCCGGCTATGACAGCGGCCACGGCCACAAGCCGAATCCTGGCATGGTCTACGGTTTCTGCGACGCCACCGGCCTGCCGCCCGGCGCCGTGCTGATGGTCGGCGACAACCGGCACGACATGGCGATGGGCCGCGCGGCCGGGGTCGGACTCTGCGTCGGCGTGCTCAGCGGCACCGGCACGACCCGGACCCTGGCCGGGCTCGCCGATCTCTGCCTGCCGGACATCGGCGGGCTGGAGGATCTTCTCGACGGGCGGCAAAGGGTCTGATGGGCATCGCCGGCTTTTTAGATTAAAGTCCTTGAAACATAAGGCGTCGCCCGGTGGTGGAGGTTTCACGTGCCCGGTTTTCCGATCGTGGACAGCCACGTCCATATTTATGATCCAGCCATATTGTCCTATCCGTGGATGGATCATGCCCCCAGCCTGAGATCGCGGCATCTGCCGGACGTGTACGACCGGCAGCGCGACGGGGTGGCGATCGATCGCTATGTCTTCGTCGAGGTCGATGTCGCCCCGGTGCAGCGGGTCGAGGAGGCGCGCTGGGTCGATGCCCTCGCCGACCCCCGACTCGGCGGCCTCGTCGCCGCGGCGGCGATCGAGGACGGCCAGGCGGTGCGGACCGAGCTCGACGCGCTGCACGCCGCCACCCCGAAGCTGCGCGGCATCCGCCGGCTGATCCAGGGCGAGGCGGTGGATTTCTGCATCCAGCCCGGCTTCGTCGAAGGCGTGCGGCTCCTGTCCGAATACGACCTGTCCTTCGACCTCTGCATCTTCCATTCGCAGTTCGACGCCGCGCTCGAGCTGGTGCGCCGTTGCCCGGAGATCCGCTTCGTCCTCGACCATATCGGCAAGCCGGGGATCCGGGACGGGGTCGACCAGCCCTGGCGCGACCAGATGCGGGCCCTGGCGGCGCTGCCCAATGTCTGGTGCAAGCTGTCGGGCGTGGTCACCGAAGCCGATCATGGGGGCTGGACCCGGGCCCAGATCGAGCCGTACATATGTCATACGATTGACTGCTTCGGCTTCGACCGCACCATGTTCGGCAGCGACTGGCCCGTCTGCGAGCTGGCCTCCAGCTATCGCCGCTGGGTCGACACGCTGGACGCCATCCTCGCGGATTCGTCGGAGGCGCAGCTGCGGCAGCTCTATCGCGACACTGCCACCGCCTTCTACCGGCTCGGCTGAGCCCAAGACGACCTGGAGAGGACCGCCTGCCCATGGACCCGATCGCGACCCGTCCGCTCGGCAAGAGCGGCGTTCCCGTCACCCAGCTCGGCTTCGGCGGGGCACCGCTCGGCGACTTCTACCAGAAGCTGCCGGATGGGCAGGCGACCCAGACCATGGCGCGGGCGCTGGAGCTCGGCGTGACCCTGGTCGACACCTCGCCGCTCTACGGCTACGGCCTGTCCGAGCACCGCTTCGGCCAGGTGCTGCGGCAGCGGCCGCGCGACAGCTACGTGCTGTCGACCAAGGTCGGGCGCGTGTTCGAGCCGCCGCGGCGCGGCGAGGCGGTGGACCATGGCGGCTGGGCCGGCGGGCTCGAGTTCAAGCCGGTGTTCGACTACAGCTACGACGGCGCCATGCGCGCCTTCGAGCAGAGCCTGATGCGCCTGGGCATCCCCCATGTCGACATCCTGCTGATCCACGACGTCGACATCTGGACCCACGGCTCGCGCGAAGCCTATGAGCAGCGGCTGCAGGAGGCCCTGGCCGGGGCCTACAAGGCGCTGCTGAAGCTGCGCGAGGAGGGCGTGGTCAAGGCGATCGGCGTCGGCGTCAACGAGGTCGAATCCTGCATGCGCTTCGCCGAGGGCGGCGACTTCGACTGCTTCCTGCTGGCCGGGCGCTACACCCTCCTGGAGCAGACCGCGCTCGACGACTTCCTGCCGCTGTGCCAGCGCCGCGACATCGGCATCATGCTGGGCGGGCCGTACAATTCCGGCATCCTCGCCACCGGCGCGATCCCGGGCGCCAAGTACAACTACAAGGACGCGCCGCCGGAGATCCTGGAGCGGGTGTCGCGGATCGAGGCGGTGTGCCGCCGCCACGGCGTGCCCCTGCCGGCCGCGGCGATCCAGTTCCCGCTGGCCCATCCGGTGGTCGCCTCGATGATCCCGGGCGCGGTCAAGCCGGACGAGGTGGAGCGCAACCACGCCCTGATCGCGACCCCGATCCCGGCGGCATTCTGGGCCGAGCTGAAGCGCGAAGGCCTGGTGCGGGAGGATGCGCCGGTTCCGGCTTGAGTTGAGTCAGCGGGCTGCCCGCGCCTTGCCGCCATAGCCACCGAGGAAGGCGGCGACCGCGGCCTCGGCATAGTGCTCCAGCTCGGCCGGGGTGCTGCTGCTCTCGTCGTCACCGCTGAACATCGCCCGGTTGACCGGGATCCACAGCAGCAGCCCGACGAAATGCTGGGCGGCCAGCATCGGATCGTCCAGCCGCAGCCGCCCGGCCTCGGCCAGGGCCTGGAAGCGGGAGGCCAGCGTCGCCAGCACCCGGCCGAAGCCGCGCTCGTACCAGGCGCGGCCGAGATGCGGCAGCCGGTCGGCATTGGCGATCACCAGCCGGCGCAGGCGCAGCAGATGCGGCCGCATCAGGGCTGCCATGAACCGGCGCGCCAGCGCCCCAAGGGCCCGGTCGAGGTCCTCGGTGCCGTCGAGGCTGCCGCTCACCAGCCGCACCAGCTCGTCGATCTCGTCGGTGGTGGCCAGCACGATCTCGGCGAACAGCTGCTCCTTGTCGCCGAAATTCTTGTAGACGGTCTGCTTGGACACGGCGGCCAGCGCCGCGATCTCGTCGACCGTGGCGCCGAGATAGCCCTTGGCCAGGAACACCTGGGTGGCGGCCGCCATGATCGCCTTGCGCTTGCGGGCGGACCGGCCTTCCTCTTCCATCGCGTCGTCGCTCCAGAATGGTACTGGACGGACCAGTACCCGATTTGGTACTAGACCGATCAGTACTAGCTACGGACCGCAGGCCACGGCGATCAAGATCAATCTTGATGGCGCTGCCGATCTCTTGCGGCCCCGGATCGCCCTCAGAGCGACTTCACACAGCAAGGGGAGGATATGTCGGTGACCAGCCAGACCGTGCCGCCTGCCGGCGGCGTCGTTCCGCACATCAATGTCGAGGGCGCCGGCGACGCCTCGGCCTTCTACCAGAAGGCTTTCGGCGCCCGGGAGCTCTCCCGCGCGCCGGCCCAGGACGGCAAGCGGCTGATGCATTGCCATCTCGTGCTCAACGGCGGGTCGCTGATGCTCAGCGACACCTTCCCGGAATTCGGCGTCGTCGGCCAGCCTTCGACCAGCCACACCCTGCATCTCGACGTCGACGACGTGGATGCCTGGTGGAGCCGCGCCGTCGCCGCCGGCGCCACCGTGACCCTGGCGCTGGAGCAGCAGTTCTGGGGCGCCCGCTACGGCAAGCTGCGCGACCCGTTCGGCGTCAACTGGTCGCTGTCGCCGAAGGCCTGACGGCGGGCAGTCCGGTCTTCACCGTCCAGCACTTCCGGCTCTATCCTGGGCGCCTGGCCGATTGACGGTTCCAGCAGAAGGTCCCTTCGGCATGAAGTTCCGGACCATCCTCCTGCAGGCGGGCAAGACCGCGACGGGCATCGAGGTGCCCGCGGACATCGTCGAGCGGCTCGGCGCGGGCAAGCGCCCGCCGGTCCGGGTCGCGATCAACGGCCATACCTACCGCAGCACCGTGGCGGTGATGGGCGGCCAGTTCCTGGTCCCGGTCAGCGCCGAGAACCGCGAGAAGGCCGGCGTCGCCGGCGGCGAGGAGATCGAGGTCGATCTCAAGCTCGACACCGAGGCGCGCGACGTGGTGGTCCCGCCCGACCTCGCCGAGGCCCTGGGCGGTAACGCCGCGGCCCGGCAGCGCTTCGAGGCGCTGTCCTACAGCCGGCGGAAGGCGCTGGTCACCGTGATCGAGGGGGCGAAGACGGAGGAGACCCGGCAGCGTCGCCTCGGCAAGACGATCGACGACCTGCTGGCAGGCTGAGCGAAGGGAGGCAGGGGATGGCGGAGCAAACGGTTCCAGCGGCCGGCGGCGTCGGGCTGCGGCTGCAGCGCGGCGAGCGGCTGCGGATCATCGACCCGGTGGGCGGGCAGACGGGCGACCTCATGGCCTATGCCGCGGACGGCAGCGAGCGCCTGTCGAACGGCCGCAGCTTCGACTATGGCGGCAAGATCTATCTCTCGACCGGCGACGTGCTGTGGTCCGATCGCAGCAGCCCGATGCTGACCATCGTCGCCGACGAGGTCGGCCGGCACGACTTCCTCTACGCGCCCTGCAGCCTCGAGATGTACCGGATGCAGTACGGCGCGACGGGTTACCATCCGAACTGCCACGACAACCTGTGCGCCGCGCTGCGCGGGCTGGGGGTCGAGCCGGATCCGCTGCCGACCGCCTTCAACCTGTTCATGAATGTCGAGGTCGCGGCCGACGGCAGGCTGGTGATCGCGGCGCCCCGGTCCCGCGCCGGCGACGCGATCGTGCTGCGCGCCGAGATGGACTTGGCGGTCGCGCTGTCCTCCTGCCCGGCGTCGACCTGCAACGGCGGCGCGCCGCCACGGCCGCTCGCCTTTGAAATCCTGGCGGACTGACGGCTCTGCGGCGCGTGGGAAAAATGCCCATCAAGGCGATTTCATTTGACGTGGGCAGAAATCCCACGGATTGATCGTGGGACAAATTCCCACGAGCCAGGATCCTGCCATGCGACCGCCCGAACCGACCGTCACCCGCAGGGCCCTGCCACGGGGACTCGAACCGGCGCTGATGGGTAGTCAGCCGGTGATCTATTTCGACGTCAGCGACGTGGTGGAATTCGTGCGCTCGAACACCAGGCTGAGCGGCATTCAGCGGGTATCCCTGGAAATCGTCAAATATCTATCGGAGCACCGCGGCGATCACGATCTGCGCCTGATCTGCTATCACCCGACCCTGAAGCGGATGGTCTGGTTTTCAGCGAAGCCGTTCAGCAGAAACTACAGTTTTGACCATTCCGGATTCTGCAGGTATTTCGGCATCGTTCCTCGAAGGGAAGGGACCATCAGGATCAAGGAGTACCTGAAGAAGCGTTACCGGAGCTCCGCGAAACGCCTGTTTCACGGCGTGCGGCTGCGCCTCCGCAACATGCTCGACGGCGGGCACACATTCGCGCGGCACAAGCTGGTGACGAGACGGTCGCGCCGGCTCAAGCCGAAGAATGCCTTCGATGTCTGCTTCGCCAAGGGCGATCGCGTCTTCATATCCGGGGCGACCTGGGGCGGCCTGTTCCAGCCCTATATGGACGCGCTCGAGGATGCGAAGCGGCGCCTGGGCATCGAGGTGTCCCTGCTCGTGCACGACTTGATCCCGCTGATCGCGCCCGAGCATGTGGTGAACGACGTGCCGGAACAGTTCTCGGACTGGCTCGGGCGGATGTGCCGCTTCGTCGACCTGTTCCTGGTGAACTCCGAGTCGACGGGGCGGGATCTCGACCGCTTCATGCGGGCGCATGCCGCGCAGGTCGTGCCGGTCCGGGTCGTGCCGCTGGCCCATGAATTCCTGCTGCCGGACGACCCTGGCGGCAGCCGGCGGCAGGCCTCGGCCAGGTTCCTCGATCCGCAACGGCACAGCTTCGGCGAGCGTCGGATCCGGTGCGAGGTCCTGAATGCCGCCCTGCTGCCCTATGTCCTGGTCGTCGGCACGATCGAATCCCGGAAGAATGTCTGGACGATCGCCATCGTCTGGCAGGAGATCTACCGGCGCCTCGGCCTCGACACGCCGCGGCTGGTCTTCGCCGGCAAGCAGGGCTGGGCGAAGCAGGCCTTCGACGATTTCCTGCTGGGCACCGGCCATCTCGACGGCTACATCCGGATCGTCGACCGGCCGGACGATGCCGAACTGGCCTATCTCTACCGCCGCTGCCTGTTCTCGGTCTCGGCCAGCTATTACGAGGGCTGGGGGCTGCCGATCGGCGAAGGCCTGTGGTTCGGGCGCCCTGTCGTCGCCTCGAATGTCAGCGCGATGCCGGAGGTCGGCGGGTCGCTGGTGGAGTATGTCGATCCCTATGATCCGAAATCGATCCGCGATGCCTGCCTGAAGCTGATCACCGATGACGCGTATCGCGAGGCCATGGCCCGGCGGATTCGCCGCGAGGATCTGCGCCGGTGGTCCGATGTGGCGGAGGGGATCTGGCAGGCGCTGACCGCGCCGGCCGGGACGAAGCCGGAGGTGAAGGCCGTGCCGGCCAGGGCGACGGATGCGCTCGCCCTCGCGGGCTGAGGCCCGGCTCAGAGCAGCCCCAGGCTCCGGAAGCTGGAATGGCCCTTGCGGCCGACGATGACATGGTCGTGCAGAGTCACGCCGACCGTCTCCAGCGCCCGCGCCACCGCCTTGGTCATCTCGATGTCGGCGCGCGACGGGGTCGGGTCGCCGGAAGGGTGGTTGTGGACTAAAATCAACGCGCTGGCGCCCAGCTCCAGCGCCCGCCGCGCCACCTCGCGCGGATAGACCGGCGCCTGGTCGACCGTGCCCTGGGCCGAGGCGTCGTCGGCCAGCAGCGCGTTCTTGCGGTCGAGATAGAGGATCCGCACCTGCTCGGTGCCGCCGAACTTCATGGCGACGCCGAGATAGTCCAGCAGCGCCTGCCAGGAGCCGAGGACGGGGCGGTCGACCACCTGCTCCTTCAGCAGCCGCTCGGCCGCGGCCTGCACCACCTTCAGCAGGGCGACGCTGATGTCGCTCAGGCCGCCGCGCTGGGCCAGCTGGGTCGGCGTCGCCGCCAGCACCGCGCCCAGGCTGCCGAAGGTGGCGATCAACTGCTTGGCCAGGGGCTTGGTGTCGCGCCGCGGAATCGCTGAGAACAGCAGCAGTTCGAGAATCTCATGGTCGGCCAGCGCCCCCGCACCGGCGGTGAGGAAGCGCTGCCGCAGCCGGTCGCGATGGCCGCTGTAATGGGGAGCGGGCTCCGTCGCATCCGGCGCTTCGGTCACGGCGCCCCCGACTACGAAAGGGTATAAGGCGGCTGGGTGTGGCCGGCGGGGGACAGGGTGAAGATCTCGACCCCGTCCTTGGTGACGCCGACCGTATGCTCGAACTGGGCCGACAGGCTGCGGTCGCGGGTCACCGCGGTCCAGCCGTCCGACAGGATCTTCACCGCCCAGTGGCCGGCATTGATCATCGGCTCGATGGTGAAGATCATGCCCTCGTGCAGCGCCAGCCCGTCGCCGCGCCGGCCGTAATGCAGGATGCTGGGCGGGGCGTGGAACACGCGGCCGACGCCGTGGCCGCAGAAGTCGCGCACCACCGAGAAGCGGTGGCCCTCGGCATGGCTCTGGATGGCGTGGCCGATGTCGCCCAGCGTGGCGCCGGGCTTGACCGCGGCGATGCCGCGCATCATCGACTCATAGGTCACCTCGATCAGCCGCTTGGCCTTGACCGCGACCTTGTCGCCCGCGACGTACATCCGGCTGCTGTCGCCGTACCAGCCGTCCAGGATCGGGGTGACGTCGATGTTCAGGATGTCGCCGTTCTCCAGCGTCCGGTCGCCCGGGATGCCGTGGCAGACGACGTGGTTCAGCGAGATGCAGCTCGATTTCGGATAGCCGCGATAGCCCAGCGTCGCCGGCACCGCGCCGTGGTCGCGCATGAAGCCGTCGCACAGCCGGTCCAGCTCGTCGGTGGTGACGCCGGGGCGCACATGCGGGGCGATGAAGTCGAGGGTCTCGGCCGCCAGCCGGCCGGCCCGCCGCATCGCCGCGAACTCGGCCTCGCCATGCAGGGGGATGTGGCCTTCCTCGCGGGTCTGGGGTTCCACCTCGGTCACGCTTTCTATCCTGTCTCGCATTGACATTAGCCTATAGCACCGCCGCCGCGCGGTCGCCACCCGGCGGCATATGGGGGCGACTCGGCGGAACGCCGAGGGTGGGCGCCGCAGAACCGGCATGCAGGCTGCCGCGATCGCTTGACTCTCATTTATAACCAAACGATCATTTATAAATTCAACAAGCCGATGGAGGAGACCATGCCGCTGGACGGAAAGGTCGCCCTGATCGCGGGCGCAACCCGCGGGGGCGGGCGCGGGATCGCGGTGGAGCTGGGGGCCGCCGGCGCCACCGTCTACGTCACCGGGCGCAGCATCCGCGGCCAGCCTTCGGAATACCAGCGGCCGGAGACGATCGAGGAGACGGCGGAGCTGGTCTCGGCCGCCGGCGGCCGCGGCATCGCCGTGCAGACCGACCATCTGGTGCCGGAGCAGGTCGAGCGCCTGGTCGCCCGCATCCGGGAGGAGCAGGGGCGGCTCGACATCCTGGTCAACGACCTGTGGGGTGGCGAAAAGCTGATGGAGTGGAACAAGCCGGTGTGGGAGCACGACCTGCAGAAGGGCCTGCGGCTGCTGCAGCTCGGCGTGCACACCCATCTGATCACCGCGCATTACGCCCTGCCGCTGCTGATCCAACGCCCGGGCGGCCTGCTGGTCGAGGTCACCGACGGCACGGCGGAATACAACGCCGACCACTACCGCCTGTCGCCCTTCTACGACCTCGCCAAGGTGTCGGTGAACCGGATGGGCTGGTCCCATGCCCAGGATCTGGCGCCGCACGGCGCCACCTCGGTGTCGCTGACGCCGGGCTGGATGCGGTCGGAGATGATGCTGGAGGCCTATCGCGTCACCGAGGAGACCTGGCAGGACGCGACGAAGATTCAGCCGCATTTCATCATCTCGGAGACGCCGCGATTCACCGGCCGCGCCGTGGCGGCGCTGGCGGCCGATCCGGACCGGGCGCGCTGGAACGGCCAGTCCCTGTCCAGCGGCCAGCTGGCCCGGGTCTACGGTTTCACCGACCTCGACGGGTCGCAGCCCGACGCCTGGCGCTACATCGTCGAGGTGCAGGATCCCGGCAAGCCGGCCGACGCCACCGGCTATCGCTAGCGATTTCCGCCTGTCTCGCGGCGCGTCCAGGCGATAGCATCGCCGGACTCAAGCCCAGGGCAGGACCATGACCGAGACGCGCATCGTGACCGCCGCCGTTCTGGTGATCGGCGACGAGATCCTTTCCGGCCGCACCAAGGACGCCAATATGGGCTTCCTGGCCGAGCGGCTGACCGATCTCGGCATCCGCCTGCGCGAGGCGCGGGTGGTGGCGGACGTGCCGGAGGAGATCGTGGCCGCGGTCAATGCGCTCAGGGCACGCTACGACCACGTCTTCACCACCGGCGGCATCGGCCCGACGCATGACGACATCACCGCCGAATGCGTCGCCCGGGCCTTCGGCGTGCCGCTGCTGCGCCACCCCGAGGCGGTGCGGCGGCTGGAGGCGCATTACGAGGCCGGCCAGTTGAACGAGGCGCGGCTGCGCATGGCCAACGTGCCGGAGGGCGGCACGCTGATCGACAACCCGGTCAGTGCCGCCCCCGGCTTCCGCATCGGCAATGTCCATGTCATGGCCGGGGTGCCGCGGATCATGCAGGCGATGTTCGACGGCATCGCCCCGACGCTCGCCGGCGGCGACAAGGTGCTCAGCCGCACCGTCACCTGCGACCTGGGCGAAGGGGTGATCGCCGCCGGGCTCGGCGCCATCGCCGCTGTCCATCCGGAGCTGTCGATCGGCAGCTACCCGTATTTCCGGGCCGGCAGGTTCGGCACCAGCCTGGTGCTGCGCGGCACCGACGCCGAGCGGTTGTCCTCGGCCACCGAGGCGGTGCGCTCCCTGGTGGTCTCGCTCGGCGGCACCGCCGGGGCGGAGCCGGAGCCGGAGAAGACTGAGTAGGCCAGGCCGATCAGCAGCGCGATGCCGAGCCAGAGGGCGGCGTAGAACAGGCCATGGCCGCCCCAGCCGCCGCGGCGCAGCACGGCCGGCGCCACCAGGACCAGGGCGGCGACCAGCCAGGCCAGGCGGATCCAGTCGAAATCATCCATGCCCGGACAATGGGGACCGATCCGCCTGCCGGCAAGGCGCATTCGGCTTGCGCGGCGGCCGGGGCCGGGCGATAGAGGCCGGATGCGGACGTGGTGGAACCGGTAGACACAGCAGACTTAAAATCTGCATCCCTCGGGAGTGCGGGTTCGAGTCCCGCCGTCCGCACCAAACTCCCTAACCTCGCCAAGGTTGGGATCGAGTGTTCGAATCCCTTCGCCCGCGCCGGTTTTTCCAGGAAAATCAAAGCGTTAAGACGATGCTGCGGTGGCGGTCTCTTCGCGTTTTCAGCGCTGGACACCACCGGGACACCATCGTCGCGCGCCAGAAAATGCCCCCAAAACGGGACTCAACATGGCGGCGGATGCTGCGCTTCTGGCACCGTCCAGTCGACTGCAATGGTGAGCCGCAGCCGGACCTGGTCAACTGTTTGGGAATGCGGTGATTGCTCGGTTCGGCATCAACGATCCCCGGGTTGCTCAAGGAGGTGGCCGGGCGGCGGCTCTCAGTGCCCTCGGGATCTGCGATTCGTGGCGGTTTCTACCTTGGGGAAGGGTCTCTATAATCGCCCGGGCGCTGGCTCACGACGAGGAGTGCAGCATGGGAGGCTTCGGAGTCGAGGAGACGCACGGCATCCTGCTGCGCGAGGAGAACGAGACCCTCGCGTCGAGCAGCCCGCTCGGCTGGCGCTCGGTGTTCACCTCCGTGCAGCGCGAGAAGCCCTTCGAGGATGCCTACAAGGCCCTGCCCGACCACCTGATCATCCTGCATCTCGACGGCTATGTCCGGGTCGACCGCTGGCTCGGCATCAGCCGCGAGAGCCGGATGATTGCGCCGGGCGGCACCTTCATGGTGCCGGGCGGGGTGGATTTCCGCGTCCGCCTGAACGACCCGCTCTCCACCGCCCATTTCTACATCCGCCGGGCGGTGCTGGAGGAGGTGGCGCAGGACCTCTACAAGGGCGACCCCGACCGGCTGGAGTTCCTGCCGCGGATCGGCGACGCCGACCCGCTGATCGAGCGGCTGATCCTGTCGCTGCGCGACGAGATCCAGGCGCCCAGCGCCTTCGGCGAGACCCTGGTCGACTACACTGCCCGGCTGATCGGCGCCCGGCTGATCCGCAACCACTCGTCCAACGAGGCGAAGGTACGGCTGGAGGTGGCGGCGCCCAGCGATCTGCAGCGCAAGATCGCCCGCGTCACCGAATTCGTGCAGTCGAACCTGCACCGGTCGATCCAGCTCGAGGACATGGCGGCGGTGCTGGAGCTCAGCGTGTCGCAGCTCTCGGCCCTGTTCCGCAAGGGGCTGGGCCAGCCGCCGCACCGCTTCCTGCTGAACCTGCGCGTCGCCCGCGCCCGCGAGATGCTGGCGACCACCGACCTGCCGATCGCCGAGATCGCCCTGGCCTGCGGCTTCTCGCACCAGGAGCACATGACCCGGATGTTCCGGCGCGAGATCGGCGTGACCCCGGGCGCGTACCGCCGCTCCATTTCCTGATCCATCGCCGGCGTTTCGTGCAGCCCGCATAAGCGATCCGTGCAGGAAAGGCGTGCGCCATCCGGCGCAAGCTCCCTCCCGTGGCAATGCAGCCTTCGCGCTGCGACCCAGGGGAGACCGCGCCGCCATGCAGGGATTCGTCTACGAGGCGCTGCCGGCGCGGGTCGTGTTCGGCCACGGCACCTTCCGCCAGCTGCCGGACGAGGTGGCGCGGCTGGGCCTCGAACGGGCCCTGGTGCTGGCCACGCCGCAGCAGGCGCAGGAGGCGGAGCGGATCGCCGCCACCCTCGGCGGCCGGTCGGTCGGCACCTTCGCCGAGGCGACGATGCACACCCCGGTCGAGGTCACCGAGCGGGCGATGCAGGTGGTGGCGGCGCGCGGCGCGGACGGGGTGATCGCCGTCGGCGGCGGCTCCACCACCGGCCTCGGCAAGGCGATCGCCCTGCGCTCCGACCTGCCGCAGATCGTGGTGCCGACCACCTATGCCGGCTCCGAGATGACGCCGATCCTGGGCGAGACCGTGGCCGGGCGGAAGACGACACAGCGATCGTCGCGGATCCTGCCCGAGGTGGTGATCTACGATGTCGACCTGACCCTGACCCTGCCGGCCGGCCTGTCCGGCACCTCCGGCATCAACGCCATCGCCCACGCGGTCGAGGGGCTGTACGCCCGCGACGCCAACCCGATCATGTCGCTGATGGCGGAGGAGGGGATCCGCGCCCTGGCCTGCGCCCTGCCGAAGATCGCGCAGGACCCGCTGGATCGCGCCGCCCGCGGCGACGCGCTGTACGGCGCCTTCCTGTGCGGCGCCGTGCTCGGGGCGGTCGGCATGGCGCTGCACCACAAGCTGTGCCACACGCTGGGCGGCAGCTTCGACCTGCCGCATGCCGAGACCCACACCGTCGTGCTGCCGCACGCTTTGGCCTACAACGCCGCCGCGGCGCCGCAGGCCACGGCGCGGATCGCCCGGGCGCTGGGCGCCGAGGACGCGCCGCGGGCGCTGCACGACCTGGCCGGCCGGGTCGGCGCGCCGCGAGCGCTGCGCGAGCTGGGCATGCCCGAATCCGGCATCGCCGAGGCAACGGAGATCGCGCTGGCCAACCCCTACTGGAACCCGGCGCCGCTGGAGCGCGGCCGGATCGAGGCGCTGATCCGCCGCGCCTGGGACGGGTCGCCGCCAGCCTGAGCCGCGCCCGAACAAACATGACAGGGAGGAAACCAATGAACCGCATCACACGCGGCCGGATGTCCCGCCGGGACCTGCTGAAGACCTCGGCCGTGATCGGCCTGGCGGCCGGATCGACGCCGCTGTTCGCCCCGGCGGCCCGGGCGGCGCAGAGCATCAAGCTGGGCTATGTCAGCCCGCGCAGCGGCCCGCTGGCCGCCTTCGGCGAGGCCGACGACTTCGTCATCCGCGGCTTCCTCGACACGGTGAAGGGCGGGCTCGACCTCGGCGGTTCCAACTACGCCGTCGAGGTCGTGGTCAAGGACAGCCAGTCCAACCCGAACCGCGCGGCGGAGGTGACCAAGGAGCTGATCGTCACCGACGAGGTCGACATGGTCCTGGTGTCCTCGACGCCGGAGACCACCAATCCGGTGGCGACGCAATGCGAGATCGAGGAGGTGCCCTGCATCTCCACCGTCGCGCCGTGGCAGCCCTATTTCATCGGCCGGCAGGGCAATCCGGGCGACCCGGCCTCGTGGAAACCGTTCAACAGCACCTTCCACTTCTTCTGGGGGCTGGAGGATGTGATCGCGGTCTTCACCAACATGTGGGGCCAGCTGCAGACCAACAAATCGGTCGGCGGGCTGTTTCCGAACGATGGCGACGGCAACGCCTGGGGCGACCCGACCGTCGGGTTCCCGCCGGTGCTGTCGAAGCTGGGCTACAGGCTGACCGACCCCGGCCGCTACCAGAACCTGACCGACGACTTCTCGGCCCAGATCTCCGCCTTCCGCGCGGCCGAGACCGAGATCCTGACCGGCGTGGTGATCCCGCCGGACTTCACCACCTTCTGGACCCAGGCCAGCCAGCGCGGATTCAGGCCGAAGGCGGCTTCGGTCGGCAAGGCGCTGCTGTTCCCGGTCGCGCTCGAGGCGCTCGGCAAGGCGGGGCACAACCTGTCGTCGGAGGTCTGGTGGACGCCGACGCACCCGTTCAAGTCGTCGTTGACCGGGGCGCCCGCCTCGGCCTTCGGCGAGGCCTACCAGCAGGCGACCGGCAAGCCCTGGACCCAGCCGATCGGCTTCGCCCATGCGCTGTTCGAGTTGGCGGTCGACGCGCTGAAGCGCTCCGCCGACCCGAAGGATCCGGCCGCCAACATCGCCGCGATCGGCGCGGCCGACCTGCACACCCTGGTCGGGCCGATCAAGTTCGGCCAGGACAACGTGCCGCCCTTCGCCCGCAAGAACGTCGCCAAGACGCCGCTGGTCGGCGGCCAGTGGCGGCTGGGCGCCGACGGCAAATACCAGATCATCGTCACCGACAACCAGACGGCGCCGGAGATCCCGGCCGGTGGCCGGATGGAAGCGATCGGCTGAGGCCATGCTTCTCGCCCTCCAGGATTTGCACAAGGCGTATGGCTCGCTGGTGGTCACCGACGGCGTGTCGCTGTCGGTGGCGGAGGGCGAGGCGCTCGGCGTGATCGGCCCGAACGGCGCCGGCAAGACCACGCTGTTCGGCCTGATCACCGGCGCCGTCCGCCCCGATGCCGGCAGCATCCGGCTGGATGGGCAGGACATCACCGCGCTGCCGGCGGCGCGGCGCTGCCTCGCCGGCATCTGCCGGTCGCACCAGATCCCGCATCCGTTCGAGCAGCTGACCGTGTTCGAGAACCTGCTGGTCGCCGCCTGCTTCGGCCGCCGCATGCGCGAGGCTGAGGCCGCCGACTGGTGCGCCGAGGTGCTGGAGTTGACCGGCCTGCTGCCCAAGGCCAACCGGCCCGGCGGGTCGCTGACCCTGCTCGACCGCAAGCGGCTGGAGTTGGCGCGGGCCCTGGCCACCCGGCCGCGCCTGCTGCTGCTCGACGAGATCGCCGGCGGCCTGACCGAGGCCGAATGCCATGCGCTGGTCGGCACGGTCGGCGCCATCCACCAGGGCGGCACCACCATCATCTGGATCGAGCACATCGTGCACGCCCTGCTGGCCGTGGTCGGCCGCCTGACCGTGCTGAACTTCGGCCGCAAGATCGCCGAGGGCGAGGCGCGCGGCGTGATGGACCTCGCCGAGGTGCGCGAGATCTATCTCGGCTCGCCGGTCTAGGGGCGCGCCATGGCCCTGCTCGACATCGACACCCTCGACGCCTTCTACGGCGACTTCCAGGCGCTGTTCGGCCTGGGCCTCGCGGTCGAGGCCGGTGAGACCCTCGCCATCATCGGCGCCAACGGCGCCGGCAAGTCGACGCTGCTGAAGGCGATCACCGGGCTGGTCCCGGCCGGGCGCGAGGCGATCCGCTTCGACGGCCAGGCGATCGGCGGCCTGCCGGCGGCCGACATCATGAAGCGCGGCATCGCCATGGTGCCGGAGGGACGCAAGCTGTTCCCGTCGCTGACGGTGGAGGAGAACCTGCTGGTCGGCGGCTGGGGCCGCCGCGGCTCCGGCCGCTGGACGCTCGACGCCGTCTACGGGCTGTTCCCGGTGCTCGGCGAACGCCGCCGCAACCCTGGCACCGCCCTGTCCGGCGGGCAGCAGCAGATGGCGGCGATCGGTCGGGCGCTGATGTCCAACCCGGCGCTGCTGCTGTGCGACGAGATCTCGCTCGGCCTGGCCCCGATCGTGATCCGCGACATCTACGCCGCCCTGCCGGCGATCCGGGCCGAGGGCACCGCAGTGGTGCTGGTCGAGCAGGACATCGTCCAGGCCCTGGCCGTCGCCGACCGCGTGATCTGCCTGCAGGAGGGCAGGGCGACGCTGGCAGGCCGCCCCGCCGACCTCACCCGCGCCGCCATCCAGGCGGCCTATTTCGGGCATTGACCGCCATGGTCCTCACCCTCCTCGATGTCGTGATCCAGGGCGTCCTGCTGGGCGGGCTCTACGCCCTGTTCGCCGCCGGGCTGTCGCTGATCTTCGGCGTGATGCGGCTGGTCAACCTGGCGCATGGCGACCTGATCGTGCTGGCCGCCTTCCTGGTCCTGGCCCTGACCCGCGGGCTCGGCCTCGACCTGCTGCCGGCGGCGCTGCTGTCGCTGCCGATCATGTTCGCGGCCGGCTATGCGCTGCAGCGCGGCGTGCTGCAGCCGGTGCTGGGCCAGGGCATCCTGCCGCCGCTGCTGACCACCTTCGGCCTGTCGATCATCCTGCAGAACGGCCTGCTGGAGGGCTTCTCGGCCGACAGCCAGCGCCTGGCCGCGGGCGCGATCGAGACCGCGTCGCTACCGCTCGGCGGCGGCCTGGCCATCGGCGTGCTGCCGCTCATGACCTTCGCTGCCGCGGTGCTGGTCATCCTCGGCCTCAACGCCGTGTTCTACGCCACGCCGCTGGGCCGCGCCTTCCGCGCCGTGTCGGACGACCCGGTGACGGCGCAGCTGATGGGCATCGACCCGCGCCGGCTGTTCGGCCTGGCCATGGGGCTGGCGCTGATGGTCTCGGCGGTCGCGGCGGTGTTCTTCGGCATCCGCGCCAATTTCGACCCGACCATCGGCCCGGCCCGGCTGATCTTCGCCTTCGAGGCGGTGATCATCGGCGGCCTCGGCAGCCTGTGGGGCACCCTGGCAGGCGGCGTCGTGCTCGGCATCGCCCAGACGCTCGGCGCCGCGATCGACCCGGAATGGCAGCTACTGGCCGGTCATGTCGCCTTCCTGATCGTCCTCGTGCTCCGCCCGCGCGGCCTGTTCCCGCGCGCCGGCGACTGAGAGAGAAAGCCATGTCCCTGCTGACCCAGGACACTCTGCTCCCCGCGGCCCCACGGCACTGGCGCGTCGCCACCCGCACCCGGCTTTCGACCGCCGCCGGCATCGCTGCGCTGGTGCTGGTGGCGGCCCTCGCCGTCCTCCCGCTGGTCGCCGGGCGCGGGCTGGTGCAGGAGCTGTTCTTCGTCTTCACCATGCTGGCGCTGGCGCAGTGCTGGAACCTGCTGGCGGGCTTCGCCGGGCTGGTCTCGGTCGGCCAGCAGGCCTATGTCGGGCTCGGCGCCTATCTGCTGTTCGCCGCCACCGTCACCGCCGGCATCGACCCGATCGTGGCGATCCCGCTGGCCGGCGTCGCCGCCGCGATCATCGCCGTGCCCACCGCCTTCGTCGTGTTTCGGCTGCGCGGCGCCTATTTCGCCATCGGCACCTGGGTGGTGGCCGAGGTGTTCCGGCTGGTCCTGGCCCAGGTCAAGGTCCTGGGCGGCGGCACCGGCATGTCGCTGCCGCGCGAGGCCACCAACGACAGCTGGGTGGTGCAGGCGACCGCCGACCTGCTGGGCCTGCGCGCCGCGGCGGCCCGCGACGTCGCCTGCTACTGGCTGGCGCTGCTGCTCGCGGCCGGCACCGTCGGCCTGGTCTACGCCCTGCTGCGCTCGCGCCGCGGCCTGGCCCTGGCCGCGATCCGCGACAGCGAGCCGGCGGCGCTGTCGGTCGGGGTCGACGCCTTCCGGCTCAAGGTCGGGGTCTATCTGGTCGCCGCCTTCGGCACCGGGCTGACCGGGGCGCTGATCTACTTCCAGAAGGCCCGGATCTCGCCCGACGCCGCCTTCTCGGTGCTCGACTGGACCGCCACCGTCCTGTTCATCGTCGTGATCGGCGGCATCGGCACGATCGAAGGCCCGATCCTCGGCGTCATCGTCTTCACCCTGCTGCAGGACCAGCTGGCCGGCTTCGGCAGCTGGTACCTGATGCTGCTCGGCCTGCTCGCCATCCTGGTCATGCGCCTCTTCCCGAAGGGGCTCTGGGGCATGGTGGCGGAGCGCTTCGACCTGCACCTGTTCCCGATCCGCCGCCGTCTCGTCCTGCCGGTCGCCGGTGCATCTGAGAAAACCAAAGGAGGAACGCCATGATCGAGACCGATGTGCTGATCGTCGGGTCCGGCCCCGCCGGCTCCGCCGCGGCCCTGGCGCTGTCGACCTACGGCATCCGCAACATGGTGGTGACCAAGTACCGCTGGCTGGCCGACACGCCGCGCGCCCACATCACCAACCAGCGGACCATGGAGGTGCTGCGCGACTTCGGCGTCGAGGACGAGGTGAACCAGAAGCGGGCCCACCAGAACCTGATGGGCAACAACGTGTTCTGCACCTCGCTGGCGGGGGAGGAGATCGGCCGCCTGTACTCCTGGGGCAACCATCCGAGCCGGATGGCGGACTACACCCTGGCCTCGCCGACCACGATCTGCGACGTGCCGCAGAACCTGATGGAGCCGATCCTGCTGTCCAACGCCGCTTCGCGCGGCTCGCGGGTGCGCTTCGACACCGAATACCTGTCGCTGGCGCAGGATGCCGACGGCGTCACCGCCACGGTGCGCGACCGGCTGTCCGGCCACGACTACCAGATCCGCGCGAAATACCTGGTCGGTGCCGATGGCGGCCGGTCGCAGGTGGCGCAGGACATCGGGCTGCCGATGCAGGGCAAGATGGGCGTCGCCGGGTCGATGAACATCGTGTTCGAGGCCGACCTGTCGCGCTACGTCGCCCACCGCCCCAGCGTGCTGTACTGGGTGCTGCAGCCGGGCGCCAATATCGGCGGCATCGGCATGGGGCTGGTGCGCATGGTGCGGCCCTGGACCGAATGGCTGATCGTCTGGGGCTACGACATCAGCCAGCCGCCGCCGGAAATGACCGACGCGCTGGCGACCGAGGTGGCGCACAACCTGATCGGCGACCAGACCATCCCGATCAAGGTCAAGTCGCACAGCCTGTGGACGGTCAACCACCAGTTCGCTTTGTCGAACACGGCCGGCCGGGTGTTCTGCATGGGCGACGCGGTGCATCGCCACCCGCCGTCGAACGGCCTCGGCTCCAACACCTCGATCCAGGACGCCTTCAACCTGGCCTGGAAGCTGGCCTATGTGCTGCAGGGCAAGGCCGACCCGTCGCTGCTGGCCAGCTACGATGCCGAGCGGTCGCCGGTGGCGCGCCAGATCGTCGAGCGCGCCAACAAGTCGATCGAGGAGTTCGGGCCGATCTTCGACAGCCTCGGCCTGCTGTCGACCAGCGACCCCGAGCAGATGAAGCGCAACATGGAGGCGCGCAAGGACGCGACGCCCGAGGCGGCGGCGCAGCGCGAGCGGCTGCGCCAGGCGATCGCCCACAAATCCTACGAGTTCAACTGCCACGGTGTGGAGATGAACCAGCGCTACCGCTCCGCCGTCATCGTGCCGGACGGCACGGACGAGCCGGACTGGGCGCGCGACCGCGAGCTGTACTACCACCCCACCACCTGGCCCGGCGCCCGGCTGCCGCATCTCTGGCTCGAGCGCGACGGCCGGCGGCTGTCGACCCTCGATGTCTGCGGCCATGGCCGCTTCACCGTGCTGACCGGCATCGGCGGCGAGGCCTGGGTCGCGGCAGCGCAGGCCATCGCGGCCGAGCGCGGCCTCCCGATCGACGCCCATGTCATCGGCCCGGGCCGGGAGCTGGCCGATGTGTTCGGCGACTGGGCCGAGATGCGCGAGACCAACGAGACCGGCTGCGTCCTGGTGCGCCCCGACCACCATGTCGCTTTCAGGGCCCAGGCCGTCACATCCACCGCCCATGCCGATCTCGAGGCCGCGGTGCTGCGCATCCTCGGCCGCGCCCCGGCCGCCCGCCGCACCGTGGCCGCCTGATGCAGAGACCAAGGGAGAACCCCCGATGACCGCGCCAGCCATTGCCCCCGAGGACACCGGCTACTTCACCGAGGAAAGCTCGGCCGAAATCGTGATCGGCCGCATGAAGGTCACCGACGCGCGCTTCCGCGAGGTGATGAGCGCGGTGATCCGGCACCTGCACGAGCTGGTGAAGGAGGTCGAGCCGACCAACGACGAATGGATGGCGGCGATCCAGTTCCTGACCCGGACCGGCCAGATCAGCACCGACTGGCGCCAGGAGTACATCCTGCTGTCCGACACGCTCGGCGTGTCGATGCTGGTCGACGCCATCAACAACCGCAAGCCGTCGGGCGCCACCGAGACCACGGTGCTGGGGCCGTTCTACGTCTCCGACGCGCCGCGCTACGAGAACGGGGCGAACATCTGCCTCGACGGCAAGGGTCAGCCGCTGCTGGTCCGCGGCCGGGTCACCGACACCGAGGGCCGGCCGGTGGCGGGCGCGCTGCTGGATGTCTGGCAGACCAACGAAGACGGCTTCTACGACGTGCAGCAGAAGGGCGTGCAGCCGGACATGAACCTGCGCGGCGTGTTCCAGACCGACGCCGAGGGCCGCTACTGGTTCCGCGCGGTCAAGCCGCGCTTCTACCCGATCCCGAGCGACGGCCCGGTCGGCCAGCTGCTGGAGCGGATGGGCCGACACCCCTACCGGCCCGCCCATATCCACTTCATCGTCGGGGCCGAGGGCCACGAGCCGATCACCACCCACATCTTCAGCCCGGACTGCCCGTACCTGCACAGCGACGCGGTGTTCGGGGTGAAGGAGAGCCTGATCGCCGACTACCGGCAGATCGACGACCCCGACCAGGCCGCCAGGCTGGGCCTGCCCAACCCGTTCTGGACGGTGGAGAGCGACTTCGTCCTGGCGCGGCCGCGGCGATCGGAGAAATGATGGCCTCGGTTCCCGGGGCTTGCTGACCACCGCGGCCGGCAGGAGCTGCCGCTTCGCAAACAGTCCTCTCTCCGCTCAATACGCGCGACTCCAAGTCGGCGAGCATCGGCTCGCGCAAAGTCCGCCCCTGAGAGGGTCGGAAAGTATCCGGAATTGGCGCTGGCCGGCCGGGGCGGGAGAGACCCGATCCCAGCCGGCGACACGCGTCCGGCCCAAGGCCCCTGCTCTCGGGAGGAGCTCCCTCAGGCGCTCCGCCGGCGCGACGGATAGGTGACGTGGGTGAAGCCTGGGATCACCACCTCGGACGGCCGGTTGCCGCAGGCGCAGAGCTGGTCGATGATGTAATGCGCCGCGGCGTTGGAGATCAGCTGCGCCGGATCCTCCATGACGAAGCGCAGCCGGGTGATGATGGCGCGGCGGTCGTCCGGCGAGCGCACCGCCGGCAGGTCCTGGATCGCCCGGGTCGCGGCGTCGACCACCGGCGCGGCGTCGACCGCCGGGCGGAAGGCGGGATAGCCCTCGAACATGGCGCGGCCCAGCTCGACGCTGGCCCGGGTGTTCAGCCAGATCCGGCGGAACTCGCGTTCCAGCGCGGCCAGCTGGGCCGCGTCGCGCAGATCCGCCAGCACGAAGGACGGCGCGTGCGGGGCGATGTAGACCCGCTCCGGCGGCAGCCGCCGGCCCGAGGCCTGCCACAGCAGGTGGCACATGTTGTTGGTCGGCCAGGTCAGCCCCGCCGTCGGCCGGCCGGAGCGGCCGCTGATCAGCACCATCGCCCGGCCCCAGTCGAGCTCCTGCGCCTGCAGCCAGCCGATGATGCGGTGGCCGATGTCGAGGAAGGCCAGGGCGAAAGTCGCGGCCATCATGTCGTTGATCGGCACCGGCACCTCGACCGACCCGACCGGGTCGAGATAGTTCTGCCGCAGGTGCCCGAAGGTCAGCAGGCTCTCATCGGCCAGGCCCCGTTGCAGAGTGGCGGTGGTCACGGCGCAGCTGTAGTCGACCAGGTCGGCGATCTTCGCCTCCAGCCCGGCCCAGGCGGCGACGGCGACCGCGTCGCGCCAATGCGCCTCGCTGTTGACGGCGCGCACCGCGTCCATCCGGTCGATCAGGCGCAGGGCGTCGGCCCGCCAGCCGGGGTCGCCCAGCTCACGCAGCCGCACGATCCAGGGCACGGCGATGCCGAGATGGGACACGCCGGTCAGCTCGATGAAGCCGCGGGTCGAGCGGCGGAAGCTCTCGGTCACCGGCGGCCGGCCGGCGCCGGGAAACAGGGCGATATCGGTGCCGGTGGCGACCAGCAGCGGGTCGCCGGCGGCCAGCTGCGCCATCCGGTCGGTCAGATGCGCGCCGATGCTGTCCGGGTCCGAGGTGTAGGCCGTGAACAGCGCGCGGAAATCGGGGTCGGGGGCGTAGGCCAAGGGCAGCTCCTTCCGGGCCGGTCACAGCGCCAGCCGGTAGATCACGGTGTCCTGGCGGAAGCGGATGTCCGGGGTCAGGCTGTTCGACACGGCCAGGAAACGCTGCCCGTCCGCCTCGAAGGCGGCGGCGTCGGTGCCGCCGAAGGTCGGGAACTCCCCGGCCAGCACGAAGCCGTCGCCGTCCCAGCGATGGATCTGGGACATCAGGTCGGTCTTCGGCGCCGCGGGCGACCCCTGGATGAAGCAGATGCGGACGAGGTACAGGCCGGACCCGGTGTGGATCAGCTCGAACTCGCGGCCGCCCGGCCCGCCCAGGCTGTGATGCGGCTCGAACCGGCGGCCGTCCCAGCGATGCAGCACGGAGTCGCCGGCGATGTTGGCGAAGGCCAGCCAGGCGCCGCCATCGGCCTCGAAGAAGCGGAAGGCGCGGCCGCTCAGATTGGCGAAGTCCTGGACCGGCACGAAGGCGCCGTCTGCCCAGCGGTACAGGCGCGACGGGCTGGTGTGGTCGGCATAGGCCAGGAAGCGCTGGCCCTCGAGCTCGAAGAACTCCCAGTTGTAGCCCCAGCCGCCTTCCAGCGTCTGGAACTCGACGAAGCGCGCGCCGTCCCATTCCAGGATGCAGGACTGCCGCGGATGGCGCGCCGCGATACCGTCCAGCGTCACGCCCTGGGCCAGGGCCAGGAAGTGCCGGCCGTCGAAGGTGAAATGGTGCCACTGCTTGGCGGCGAAGGCCGGGATCGACTGGAACGGCTCCCAGGCCCCGCCGGCCCGGCGGTAGATCACGGCCTGGGTGTTCAGGTCGTAGGGGCCGCGGCCGGTGCGGATCCCGGCAGTGGCCAGGAACCGGTCCTCGCCGATGGCGAAGGCCAGCACGTCCTCGCCGCCGGGCAGGGGCAGCCGGCCGCCCTGCTCGAACCGTCCGTCGCGCCAGCGGAACAGCAGCAGGTCGGTGTCGCTGTCGCCGCCGTTCATGTGCGCCGGCTGGCCGGGCAGGTCCAGGGCCATCTGCGGCACCGCCAGGTGCAGGGCGCCGTCGACGGTGACGGGCAGCACGGCCCGGGCGCCGGAGGTGGCCAGCCGCTGATACGGCACCAGAAGGCCGCCGGCGACGGCAGGTGTGGTTTCGGTCATGCCGGCTCCAGATCGTCCGTTCATGGGGCACAATAACGCCGGCGACGGCCTTGCCGTTATCCGCTATAGTGCAAAAAATATCGCGTTTGGGCCAAAGCATGACGATCGAGACCTTTCAGGTGGAGCGCTTCCGCGACGACGCCCGGCGCGAGGTGCTGCCCCATGCCCATGACCGCGGGCAGTTCACCTGCGTCCTGTCCGGCGTCGTCAGCCAGGAGACCGAGGACGGCCTTTGGGTCGTGCCGCGGCAGCGCCTGGTCTGGATTCCGCCGCGCACCATCCATGCGGCGCGGTCGAAGGGACCGGTCGAGGGGTGGCTGGCCTGGGCTCCCGCCCGCTACGCCCGGCAGCTGCCCGACCAAGTCTGCGTGCTCCGCACCTCCGCCCTGCTGCTGGCGGCGCTGGAGCGGCTGACCGAGCTGCCTGAGGCGGATGGGCCGGCGGCCGATCTGCTGTCGCAGGTCATCCTGCTCGAGCTCGGCCAGGCCGAGGCGGAGGGGCTGGAGATCCCGCTGCCGCGCTCGCCCCGGCTGCGGGCGATCGCCGAAGGGCTGCTGGAGGCGCCGGCCGATGGCGGCGGGCTGGCGGAGTGGGCCCGGGCGGCGGCGATGTCGACCCGCTCCTTCACCCGCCATTTCGAGCGCGAGACCGGCACCAGCTTCGCCGATTGGCGCCGCCGGGTGAGCGCCCGGCGGGCGATCGACCTGCTGTCGGCGGGCGAGAGCGTGTCGGCGGTGGCGCTGGCGCTGGGATATGAATCCGTCAGCGCCTTCATCGCCATGTTCAAGCGGCTCTACGGCCAGCCGCCGGCGAAGTTCCTGGCCGGGCGGGGCTGAGCACCGGCTCCGGTCACTCCGGGTCCCCGGCCGCGCGCTCGGCGGCCAGGATCGCCAGCGCCATGCGGCGGAAGGCGGCGACGCGGGCATTCGCCTCGCCGATGCGGGAGGCCAGGAGCACCTCGGTCACCGCATCGGCATCGGCCAGCGGCCGGAACAGGATGTTCGGGATGCTGATGTGCTGCAGGCCGGACGGCACGATGGCAATGCCCAGGCCGGTCGCCGCCAGGCCGATCAGGGTCGAGGCCTCCTGCGCCTCCTGGACGATCCGGGGCGCGAAGCCGCGCCGGGCGCACAGCCCGATGATCTGGTCGTAGATGCCGACGCCGGCCTGGCGCGGATAGAAGATGAAGGCCTCGTCGCGCAGATCCGCGATCTCCAGCTCGGACCGTTCGCCCAGCCGGTGGCCGCGATGCATCGCCACCACCAGCGCGTCGGTCACCAGCCGGGTCAGGGTGAGGTCCGACGCCTGGTGCGACACCGGCTTGCGGACGATGCCGACATCGAGGTCGCGGGCCTGCAGCGCGCCCAGCTGGCTGCCCGAGGGCAGCTCGCGCAGCAGCAGGCGGACATTCGGATGGGCGCTGCGGAACTGCGAGATCAGCCGCGGGAAGAAGGACAGCAGCGACGAGGCCGGGGTGAAGCCGATGCGCAGCTGCCCGGCCTCGCCGCTGACCAGGTCCTGGATCACGGCCCGGCTCTGCTCGACCCGGCCCAGGATGGCGGCGGCGTCGGCCTGCAGCACCGCGCCGATCTCGGTCAGCGCCACGCGCCGCTGGGTGCGGTGGAACAGCGGCCCGCCCAGCTCCCGCTCCAGCGCCTGGATCGCCAGGCTCAGCGGCGCCTGGGTGATGTGCAGCCGCTCCGCCGCCCGGCGAAAGTGCAGCTCTTCGGCCAGCACCGTGAAATAGCGCAGCTGTCGCAGGTCCATTGATTTACAAAACCCATCAATGACGGATCGATAATGAATTAGCGCAAATCGTTCTCCGGTCGCAACATCAAGCCATCAAAGCTGCGGCTAGAGGGCCGGGCAGGGTCGGGAGGAAGCGGATGGTCGTCGTTCCAGCGCAGGACGCTGCCGACGCCGGCACCGGGGTGCTGGAAGGGCTGGCCGCCGGGCGGCCGGCATTGGGGGTCGGCGTGCGCCATGCCCGCACCGCCGATGTGGCACGCATGGCCCGCGGCGCCGGCTACGACGTGCTGTGGATCGATCTTGAGCACAGCGCCATGCCGATCGACGCCGCCGCCCAGATCGCCGCCACCGCGACCGATCTCGGCCTCGAAGCCTGGGTGCGGGTGCCGGAGCGCGACTGCGGCACCATCGGCCGGCTGCTCGACGGCGGCGCCAGCGGCATCATCATGCCGCGGGTGGAGACGGCGGAGGAGGCCAGGCGCGTCGTCGACGCCGCCCGCTTCCCGCCGCGCGGCCAGCGCTCGCAGCTGGCCCTGCTGCCGCAGAACGGCTTCCGGCGGCTGCCGGCGGCGGAGCTGATGCGCCGCGCCGACCGCGCCACCAGCGTGCACATCCTGCTCGAAAGCGCGGCCGGCATCGCCCAGGCCGATGCCATCGCCGCGCTGGACGGGGTCGACATTCTGCATGTCGGGCTGAACGACCTGTCGGTCGATCTCGGCCATGTCGGCGATGTCCGCCACCCGGCGCTGACCGAGTGCTGCGCCCGGGTCGCCGCGGCCGCGGCGCGGCACGGCAAGCTGGCCGCCGTCGGCGGGGTCGCCGGGGCCGACCACTATCGCGACCTGCTGGCCGCCGGCATGGCGCCGCTGATCCTCGCCGCCATCGACACCGACATCCTCGCCACCGGCCTGGCCCAGCGGGCGCAGGACTGGCGCCAGCAGCTTGCGGAGCGGAGCTGACCGATGAGCACCCTGACCGACGAGATCCTGACCTCGCTGCCGCTGCGGCCGGCCGAAACCAACCAGCGGCCCGTCTTCGACGTGCCGGCCGGCGCCTGCGACGGGCACATGCATGTGTTCGGCCCGGAAGAGACCTATCCGCGCGTGCCCCGGCCGCACTACACCCTGCCGGACGGCACGCTGGCGCAGTATCGGCGGCTGATGCCGGTGCTGGGGCTGGAGCGCTTCGTCATCGTCCAGCCCAGCTTCTACGGCACCGACAATGCCTGCCTGCTCGACGCGCTGGCGGCGGCCGGCGACGCGGCGCGCGGCGTGGTGATGGTCGAGCCCGACATCGCCGATGCCGAGCTCGACCGCTTCCACCGCCTCGGGGTCCGGGCCGTGCGGCTTGACCTGTTCAAGCGCGCGGCCCTGCCGCTCGACCAGATCCAGGCTTACATCACGGCGATGGCCGGCCGGGTCGCGCGCCTGGGCTGGCACCTGCAATTCTACGCCCCGGGCCGGGTCGTGCGCGACCTGTTGGGCTTCCTCCGCACGCTCGAGGCCGATTTCGTCATCGATCACATGGGCTACATGCTGGAGGAGGACGGGCTGACCCAGGCGGATTTCGCCCGGCTGCTCGACCTGATGCGCCACGGCCGGTGCTGGCTGAAGCTCAGCGGCCCCTACCGCATCGCCAAGGCCCGCGGCTACGCTGTGGTGGAGCCCCTGGCCAAGGCCATCCTCAAGGCCGCGCCGGACCGGGCGCTGTGGGGATCGGACTGGCCGCACATTCCGGATTCGGGGCGGGACACCGGCGAGCTGCTGAACCTGCTCGCGGTCTGGGCTCCCGACCCGGCGGTGCGGCGGCTGGTCCTGGTCGAGACGCCGCAGCGCCTGTTCGGCTTCGGCTGAGCCGGCGGTAGCGACACCAAGAGAACCACAGGGGGAGGACACCATGCTTGTGCAAGACGGAACACCCGCGCTGGGCGCCGCTTTCGCCGGCTTCCGGGCCCGCGCGGTGGTCATCTGCTTCATCATCGCCATGGTCGACGGCTACGACACGCTGATGATGTCCTTCATCGCCCCGGTCCTGGTCCGCGACTGGGGCCTGTCGCCGGTCGAGATGGGGCAGATCTTCGGCATCGGCTATGCCGGCGCGGTGGTCGGCAGCTTCCTGATGGGGCCGGCCGCCGACCGGTTCGGCCGCCGCCTGGTGCTGGTCGCGGCTCTCGCCCTCGCCGCCGCGGGCACTTTGCTCTGTTCGGTGGCGGACACGCCGGCCGAGCTGATGCTGTTCCGCTTCGTCGCCGCCATCGGCCTCGGCGGGGCGATGCCGGCGATCGTCGTGCTGACCGCCGAGCACACCGCGCCGGAGCGGCGCAGCGGCATGGTCACGCTGATGTTCGTCGGCTTCCCGCTGGGCGCCGTCCTGGGCGGCGCGATCACCGCGGCGCTGCTGCATCTCGGCTGGCGGGCGATCTTCGTCGGCGGCGGCGTCGCCGCCCTGCTGGTCCTGCCGCTGGCGCTGCTGATCCCGGAGACGCTGTCGCGCCACGACGAGGCGCACCGGCCGCAGGGCGGCATCGCCGCCTCCCTGTCCGGCCAGTTCGGCGAGGGGCGGCTGCCGGCGGTGCTGGCGATCTGGGCCGGCGTGTTCTCGATCCTGCTGCTCAGCTATTTCCTGATCAGCTGGACCCCGACCGTGCTGGTCCAGGCCGGCCTGTCGCCCCAGCGCGCGGCGATCGGCGGGGTGCTGCTCAATGCCGGCGGCATCGTCGGGGCGATCGGCCTGTCCTTCCTGATCAACCGCTTCGGGCCGTTCCGGCCGGTGGCCGCGCTGGTGGCGGCCGGCGCCGTGCTGGTGGTGCTGATGGGGCAGAATGTCGGGGCGTCGGTGGCGATGGTGGCCGTCGTGGTCGCGACCGGCGCCTGCATCATCGGCGGGCAGTTGAACATTCCGGCCATGGCCGTGCGGCTGTTCCCGCAGGCGGTGCGTGGCGCCGGCGTCGCCTGGGCCATGGGGATCGGCCGGGTCGGCTCGATCATCGGGCCGATGCTGGGCGGCATCCTGCTGGCCGCCGATCTCGGCTGGCCGACGCTGTTCCTGATCGCCGCCGCGCCGGCGCTGGTCGCCGCGCTGGCCTTCCTGGTCGCCGACCGGGTCCGGCCGCGGTCGGGCAGCTGATCACGGGCCCGGCGGGACCGTCAGTCCCGCCGGGCCGCCTGCAGCTCGATCCGGCAGGCGGTCTCCGAGCCGCAGCCGGTGCAGCGCAAGGCCAGCTCCAGCCGCAGCAGCCTTGCATCCCGGCCGAAGCGCTGGATCAGCCGCCGGCGATCCAGCTGCCGCTTGCGGTTGCACTTCCCGCACTTTGCCACGATGGCGGTGCCGGAGGAGATGTCGGACAGCCGGAGGCCGATCTCCCAATTGTCCTGGATGCGCTCCCTCACCGCAGGCCCTGGCTGCCTTTCTCCGGGGCCGACGGCGGGAAAGGGCCGGGGGAGCGCCCCGCCAGCGCGAACACGGCGCGGAGATCCTCGCTGAAGGGACCCTTGCGGTGCTTCATGGCGGCCTCCGAGGCTCCCGACCGATCGAATGTTCGCTAAATGTTCTATTCCTTCGCGTGCCGGGAGTCGAGTCGGTCGGCGAGGCGGCTCAGGCCTTCACGCCGCCGCTCGCCAGGCCGCCCTGCCACCAGCGCTGCATGAACAGGAAGGCGGCGATCACCGGCAGCACGCTGACCAGCGCCCCGGCCATGACGATGGTGAACAAGACCGTGCCGCCGCTGCCCGAGGTGGCCGAGGCGTACCATTGCGACAGGCCGACGGTGATCGGGAAATACTCCGACGAGCTGAGCATCACCAGCGGCAGGAAGTAGTTGTTCCAGGTCGACACGAAGGCCAGGATCAGCACCGTGGCGAAGCCCGGCATCAGCAGGCGGAAGGCGATCTTGCCGAAGATGTGCAGCTCGCCGGCGCCGTCGACGCGGCCGGCCTCGATCAGCTCGTTCGACACCGCGTCCTCGATATAGACGCACATCAGGAACACGCCCGGCGGGAACACCATCGACGGCAGGATGATCGCGATCGGCGTGTTGACCAGCCCGATCTGCGACAGCATCAGGAACAGCGGCACCGACAGCGCCGTCTGCGGGATCATCACGGCGCCCAGCACCAGGGCGAAGAACAGTTTCTTGCCCCGGAACTGGAACTTGGCGAAGGCGTAGCCGGCGCAGGTGGCCAGCAGCGCGGCGCCGAGGCCGGAGATCGCGGCATAGAGGAAGCTGTTCAGGAGCCAGCGCGCGAACGCGCCGTCCTGGTAGGTGAACAGGCCGCGCAGATTCTCCCACAGGTTGAAGTCGCCGGCGAACCACAGGCCGAAGGTGCCGAACAGGTCGGCATTGGTCTTGGTCGACGAGACGATGACGTAGAGCAGCGGGATGAAGGTGTAGACGAAGTAGATTCCCAGCACCGCGGTCAGCAGCCAGCGCTGGCGGCGGAAGGCGGCGGAGCGGACGGTGCGCGCGGCGATCGTCACCGGGGTCTCCTGCGGTTGGTCAGCAGCATGAAGCCGTAGGACGCCACCGCCACCACCGCGCCGAGGAGGAAGGAGATCGCCGCCGAGTAGTTGTACTGCTGCGAGACGAAGGCCAGGGTGTAGGCGTAGTAGTTCGGCGTGTAGTGGCTGTTGATCTGGCTCGGCGCCAGGTTGCGCATCAGATAGGGCTCGGTGAACAGCTGCAGCGTGCCGATGATCGAGAAGATCACCGTGACGATGATGGTGGGCACGATCAGCGGCAGCTTGATCCGCAGCGAATGCTGCAGCGCCGTGGCGCCGTCGATCGCCGACGCCTCCTCCAGGTCGCGCGGCACCGACTGCAGTGCCGCGTAGTAGATGATCATGTTGTAGCCCATGAACTCCCACACCGCGATGTTGGCGAGCGAGGGCAGCAGGCCGCCGCCGGACAGGAAGTCGATCCTGCCGAAGCCCATGGCCTCGGACATCTGGCTGAACGGGCCGAAGGACGGGCCGTAGAGATAGCCCCACAGCAACGCGGCGATCACCCCCGGCACCGCATAGGGGATGAAGAAGGCGACGCGGAAGAAGCTGCGGGCGAAGACCAGGCCGCTGTCGAGGATCAGCGCGAACAGCAGCGCCAGCCCCAGCATCACCGGGATCTGCATCAGGCCGAACTGGAACAGCAGGCCGACGCCGTCCCAGAAGTTCTTGTCGTGGATGGCGCGGACGTAGTTGTCGAGCCCGACGAAGCGGGCGCCGCCGACCAGCGTCTCGCGGAACAGGCTCATCTGGAAGGCATAGAGCAGCGGCGCGATCAGGAAGCCGGCGAACAGCAGCAGGAACGGCGCCAGGAAGACATAGGGCGCCAGCTTGCGGCCGACCAGGATCCGTCGCCGCGCCCCGCGGGCGGCCCGGGGGGCTGCGGCCCGGGCACCGGCGGGCGCCGCCGTCATGGCGCGCCCGCCGGCCCCGACCTCAGAGGACGGTGAAGCCCTGGTCGGTGGCATAGGCCACGACGGTGTCCTGCACCCGGTCGAAGGCCTCGGCCAGGGTGCCGTTGCCGGCAATGGCGGAGGCCATCTCGTCCTGCAGCTGCTGGTTCACATAGTCCTGGAACGGCGCGAATTCGAAGCTCGGGTCGACCTGGTTCTCCGAGACGACGAAGATCTCGTTGACCTTCTGGCCGCCGTAGAAATCGTAGCCGTGGCCCATCAGCTCCTTGTCGTTGATCAGGTCCTTCAGCACCGGGAACAGGAACTGCTTGGTGGTCCACAGCTTCGAGGCCTCCGGGTCGCTGCCCATGAACTGGGCGAACAGCGCCGCCTCCTTCGGATGCTGCGACGAGGTGAAGGCGGCGAAGGTCGATCCGCCCCAGTTCGAGGTGATCTTGCCGCCCTTCTCCCATTGCGGCATCGGCGCCGCCCGCCACTGGCCGAAGCTCTTCTTCATCGACTGCTGCATCAAGACCGGCGCCCAGGCCGCGGTGACCCAGGAGGCGTAGGTGCCGGCATCCAGCCCGGCGAACCATTCGGTGGTCCACATCGGCTTGACGTCGACCGCCTTGGCGTCGATCAGCTTCTGCCAGTAGCCGGCCCATTTCTTGGCGACGTCGTCGTTGATCGCGATCTTGATGCTGGTGCCGTCCAGGTGGAACGGGCGCCAGCCGGCCTGCCACAGCACGGCGCAGACCCAGCCGGCGTCGGATGCGCCGAAATCGCAGATGAAGGTGCCCGGCGACTTCTCCTTCAGCTTGATCGCCTGCTCGGCATAGTCGTCCCAGGTCTCGGGCACCGACAGGCCGTTCTTGTCGAACACGTCGGCGCGGTACAGCAGGCCCATCGGCCCGCTGTCCCAGGGCACGGCGTAGATCTTGCCGTCGGCGCTGACCGATTTCCAGGTCCAGTCGATGAATTTCGGCCCGACATCGCCGACGCCGTGCGGCGCCAGGTCGGCCAGCACACCCAGCTGCCTGAAGCTGGCGATCGAGTTGAACTCCATCTGCGCCACGTCCGGCAGGCCGCTGCCGGCCTTGATGGCGTTGCGCAGCTTGACGTAGTGCGGCGGGCCCTGGCCGACATTCTCCAGCTTGACCGAGATGCCGGGGTACTTCTTCTGGAACAGGTCGACCTGGGTCTGGGTGTCGGGCGTCCAGGCCCAGAACAGCAGCTCGACCTTGTCCTGCGCCCGCGCCGCGGCCGGCAGCCCCGCCACGGCCGGCGCCACCAGCGCCCCCGCGGTGCTCTGCAGGAAGCGGCGCCTGCCGATGGTCGGTCCCATGGCGGATCCCGGCTTGGTCGTCTCCGACATTTTTTTGCCTCCCTGGGGTGGTCGTCTCTGATCTCGCAAAGCGAGTCGGCGATTCCTTGCAACAATCAGAACCTGGGAAGCCGCTCCGCTGTCAATGCGGCGCCGGCGCCGGCGGCGGTTTGTCCAGAATGGCGGACATTGCCGTCTCGATCCGTCTGGCGGGGCGGCGGGCGCCGCGCCTAGTCTCACCGTCATGCGGGCCGCCCGGCGGCCGCGCCTCACCCTCGGCTCGGGACGGATCATGGCAAGGCAGTGGACCATCGGCGTGCTCGGCTGCGGCAACATCTTCGACGCCTATGCCCGGCTGTCGGCGATCTTCGCGCCGGTGCAGCTGGTGGCCTGCGCCGACGTCAGCCGCGCGGCGGCGGAGGCCGCGGCCGGCCGCTACGGGCTGCGGCCGATGGACCCCGAGGCGATGCTGGCCGACCCCGGCATCGACGCCGTCGTCAACCTGACCAACCCGGCCAGCCACGCCACCACCACCGCGGCGATCCTGGAGGCCGGCAAGCACGCCTACACCGAGAAGCCGCTGGCCCTGACCCTGGCCGACGGCGACCGGCTGGTCGAGCTGGCGGAGCGGCGCGGCCTGATGCTGGGCTCGGCCCCCGACACCTTCCTCGGCGGCGGCCACCAGACCGCCCGGCGGCTGATCGACGAGGGCCGGCTGGGCACGGTCAAGAGCGGCAGCGCGCATTTCATGAACCACGGCATGGAGCGCTGGCACCCCAACCCGCACCCCTACTACCAGCAGGGCGCCGGGCCGGTGCTGGACATGGGGCCGTACTACGTCTCGGCCCTGGTCAACCTGCTCGGCCCCGTGCGCCGCGTCGTGGCGCTGGCCACCCGCTTCTTCGACCAGCGGCTGGTGACCGCCGAGGGGCCGAACCGGGGCACCCGGGTGCCGGTGACCACGCCGACCACCAGCCAGGCGCTGCTGGAGTTCCGCTCGGGCGCGCAGATCCATGCCTCGCTCAGCTACGACACCTGGGGCCACGGCCACCGCAACCCGATCGAGCTGCACGGCACCGAGGGGTCGCTGATGATCCCCGACCCGAACTATTTCGCCGGCGGGCTGGAGCTGGTCCGCGACGGCGCGCCCGAGCGCTTCGACCCGGCCGGCGCGCCCTTCGGCCGCGACAACTGGATCGAGCCGGCCGGCCGGCGCATCGGCAACTACCGCGGCCTCGGCCTGGCCGACATGCTCGACGCGGCGGAGACGGGGCGGCCGGCCCGCGCCTCCGGCCGCTTCGCCCGGCATGTGCTGGAGGTGCTGCTGGCGATCGTCGCATCGGCCGAGGCCGGCCGCTTCGTCGAGATCGGCAGCACCACCGACCGGCCGGCCCCGATGACGCCCGAGGACGCCGCCCGGCTGACCGCCGCCGGCGCGCCCCAGGAGTTCACCGCCTGACCCCACCACGACCGGACGACCGCGATGCTCCCGATCTCGTTCCAGCTCTACTCCGCCCGCTTCTTCCCGCCGCTGGAGGCCCAGCTCGACTGGCTGGCGCAATGCGGCTACGACGCGGTCGAGCCATGGCTGCCGGCCTATGAGGCCGACGCCCGGACATTCCGTCGGCAGATCGACGCCGCCGGCCTCGCCTGCTCCGGCTTCCACATGCCGCTGGCCGGGCTGGTGGCCGAGCCGCGCCGGTTCTTCGACTATGCTCATGCCCTGGGCGCCGACACGCTGATCCCGCCCTACCTGACCCCGGCGGAGCGCAGCATCACCGCCGATGGCTGGCGCCGGGTCGGCGAACAGCTGGCCGAGGGTGCGGCGAGGGCGAAGGCCGAAGGCCTGAAGGTCGCCTGGCACAACCATGATTTCGAGTACCGGCGGCTGGAGGATGGCAACCGGCCGATCGACCTGCTGCTGGAGGCGGCGGGCCCGGGCGTCGATTTCGAGATCGACATCGGCTGGGTCACTCGCGGCTGGGCCGACCCGGCGCAGGAGCTGGCGCGCCACGCCGACCGCATCACCGCGATCCAGCTGAAGGACACGGCCCGGGCCGGCACCGCCGCCGACGAGGGCTGGGCGGCGACCGGCGACGGCATCATCGACTGGCCGTCCCTGGCCCCGCTGTTCGGCCAGACCCGCGCCGCGGTGCTGGTGGTCGAGCACGACAACCCGGCCGACTGGAAGACTTTCGCGGCGCGGTCGATCGACTACATCCGGCGGCTGGTGGGGGCGTAGGGGGGCCGAGGAGGCCACCTAGCCCGACGAGTGGCCTTCAGGACCGCCGAGCCGAATCAGAAGGACGAAACCGGCCTGCCGAGCCTGCGCAAGCGCCTCCTCGTATCGGCCCGTTTCCATCTGTGCCGCAGCCAGCCCGGTAAGCTCCGCGGTGTTCTTTGCCTGGAGCTCGTCATAGGCCGGATGCTCCGGATGACAGGCAAAGACGACATGATTCAATGGCTCGCCGTCGTCGCCGAGGATTTCGACGTCGATGGCATGGCCCCATGGGCGATCGGCTCGTGCGAAACGGCAACGGCGGCGCGTCCCATCGATGGTGTAGCTGAATTCGTCCTGCATCCTCGATCCGAAGCAGCCTGCCAGAGAGCAGTCTATCACCCTGCCGGGGAAAACCTGTTCTTCGGCCGCGGCAGGCCGAGATGGTCGCGCAGCGTGGTGCCCTCGTATTCCGTGCGGAACAGGCCGCGGCGCTGCAGCTCCGGCACCACCCGGTCTTAGTCGCGGCTGTTCAATTCCGTTCCGGTTCGCAGCCGCTCCATATAGGCCTGATAGGCAAAGCTGCGATCGCGCCTCTTTCCCGTCGTCTCCACGAGGACGTCGACCCGCACCAAAGCTTCGATCGCGCGGGTCGCGGTGGGCTTGCTCGCTTCGATCAGCTTCATGGCCGAGGCGACCGTCACGATCGGATGACGGGGAAGCTGCTCGAACAGTCTCAGGGCCGAGACGGAGGCCAACTCGCCGCCAAGCAGCCTTGCCCGATCCGTACTGACGAGTTTGAACAGATCGCGTGCCGAGGCGACGGCTTCGTCGGAGATGGTGGCTATCCCATCGAGAAAGAAGTCGATCCAACCTTCCCAGTCACCTTCCACCCGCACGAGGTCGAGTCGCCGGTAGTATTCTTCCCGGCGGCGCTTGAAATAGAGGCTGAGGTAGAGGAGGGGGGCCTTCAGGAGCTCCCAGTGCTCCAGCAGCAGGGCGATCAGCAGCCGCCCGATCCGCCCGTTGCCGTCGAGATAGGGGTGGATGATTTCGAACTGCACATGCAGGAGGGCCGTCCGCACAAGCTTCGGCAGCGGATCATCTCTATGGATGTATTTCTCAAATTCGCTGAGAAGCTGGGGGAGCTTGTCGGGCGGCGGTGGGACATAGACCGCATTCACGGGCCGACTGCCGCCGATCCAGTTCTGGCTGCGGCGGACTTCCCCGGGCTGCTTGCCCGAGCCGCGCACGCCACGCATCAGCCGCTTGTGGGCTTCGTTCAGCAGTCGCATGGAAAGCGGCAGGCCGCGTTTGGACGCAAGCCGGCCGCGTGCATAGGCGAGCGCGTCGAGGTAGTTCGTCACCTCCTCGATATCCGCGTTGGGAGCGGGCTGCTCCTCGGCTTCGAAGGCGAGAAGGTCGACCAGTGACGCTTGCGTGCCTTCGATCTGCGATGAGATCACCGCCTCCTTGCGCACGAAGGCGTAGATGAACCAGTCAAGCGAAGGCACCATCTCGCCCGCAAGATCGAGCCGAAGCAGCGCTTGCTCGGCCTCCCGGAGGCGATGCTCCAGCTTGCTGCCTATGGTGAGCGCTGGCCGAGCGGGCGGCAGGTCGAATGGAATGAAGGCATCGACCTTCTCCCCGCTGGCGGTCACGCTTTCATATCGGCCCGTGGCTCGCTTCGGCATCTATCGGCGCCCATGCGCAAGGCACGGCGGCTTTCCTTGCCGCCCTGATTAGGAACGAACTCTTTACTAGCGTCGGTCGCTAGTCAAGGAATCGTTCCTAACGTCGCTCCGCGCTGCCTGCGCCCACCTCGCCTAGAAGAACCGGTTCTTTGGCCGCGGCAGGCCCAGATGGTCGCGCAGCGTGGTGCCCTCGTACTCCTTGCGGAACAGGTCGCGGCGCTGCAGCTCCGGCACCACCCGGTCGACGAAATCGTCGAGGCCGCCGGGGAGGTATGGGAACATCACGTTGAACCCGTCCGAGCCCCGGGTCTCCAGCCATTCCTCCATCTCGTCGGCGATCGTCGCCGGCGTGCCGATGAAGGCCAGGCCGGAATAGCCGCCCAGGCGCTGGGCCAGCTGGCGCACGGTCAGCCCCTCGCGCTCGGCCAGCTCCAGCACCCGCTCGCGGCCGCTCTTGCTGGCATTGGTCTCCGGGATCGGCGGCAGCTTCGCGTCCGGGTCGAAGCCGGAGGCGTCGATGCCCAGCGCGATCGACAGCGAGGCGATGGCGCTCTCGTAATGGACCAGGCTGTCCAGCGTCGCCCGCTTGGCCCGCGCTTCGTCGACCGTGTCGCCGATCACGACGAAGGCGCCGGGCAGGATCTTCAGATGGTCGCGGTCGCGGCCGATCGCCTCCATCCGGCCCTTCACATCGGCGTAGAAGCGCTGGCCGGCGGCGAGGGTCGAGCCGGCGGCGAACACCATCTCCGCCGTCTCCGCCGCCAGCTGCCGGCCGGACTCCGAGGCACCGGCCTGCACGATCACCGGCCAGCCCTGCGGCGGCCGGGCGATGTTCAGCGGCCCGCGCACCGAGAGATGCGGCCCCTTGTGGTCCAGCACATGCAGCTTGTCGGGGTCGAAATAGAGGCCGCTCCCGGCATCGCGGAGGAAGGCGTCGTCGGCCCAGCTGTCCCACAGGCCGGTGACCACGTCGTAGAACTCGCGGGCGCGGTCGTAGCGCTCGCCATGCTCCATGTGCTCGTCGAGGCCGAAGTTCAGCGCCGCGTCCGGGTTCGAGGTGGTGACGATGTTCCAGCCGGCGCGGCCGCCGCTGATGTGGTCCAGCGAGGCGAAGCGCCGGGCGATGTGGTAGGGCGCGTCGAAGGTGGTCGAGGCGGTGGCCACCAGCCCGATCCGCTCGGTCGCGCCGGCCAGGGCCGACAGCAGGGTGAACGGCTCGAAGGAGGTCACCGTGTGGCTGCGCTTCAGCGCCTCCACCGGCATGTTCAGCACAGCCAGATGGTCGGCCATGAAGAAGGCGTCGAAACAGCCGCGCTCCAGCGTCTGGGCAAAGCGCTTGAGGTGGCCGAAGTTGAAGTTGGCGTCCGGATAGGCGCCGGGATAGCGCCAGGCGCCGGTGTGGATGCTGACGGGGCGCATGAAGGCGCCGAGATGCAGCTGGCGGTCGCGACTCAAGGGTCACCTCTCGCCCGATCAGGGCGGGTTGCGGGCATGTCCTCGGCGGCGTTCCCCCATTCTCGCCGGGATCGGCCGGGCTGCGCAATGGGGACGGGCTAGGGCGGCGGGCGCAGCCAGGCCAGCAGCGACCGCGCGGCCGCCAGGCCCAGAACGATCATCGGAACGATCACGAGCAGGGCCAATTCGGCGACCAGCGCGCCCGCCACGCCTCTGATCGCCAGGGCCAGCAGTGGATGGTCGGACGGGCGGACGACCGTCACGCTGAACACCCCCCATGCCAGCGCCGTCGCGATCGTGACGAGCCTGATGGCCCAGCGATTCGGCATGAACAGCACGGTCAGGAGGCAGGCGGCCAGCACCAGCGGGTTTTTCACCGTGGTCAGGAAGTGCAGGAAGATCTCGTGCGTCGTCATCACGCCGATCTTCTCCTCCTGGGGCCTCCATCGCAAACGGATGGTGCCGAGGGCCGGAGAGGGTCTTAGGCGCCCGCTCGATCGTGTTACTTGCAAAATGATAGTGACGCGCATATATGACGACCATCATTCAATGATGACCGCAAGGCATCGCCATGCAGCGCAAGAGCTTCGGCACCATGCCGTGCCCCGTCGCCCGCAGCCTGGAACGGGTCGGCGAGTGGTGGAGCATCCTGATCCTGCGGGACGCCTTCTACGGCCTGACCCGCTTCGACGAGTTCCAGAAGAGCCTCGGCATCGCCCCCAGCATGCTGACCCGGCGGCTGAACAGCCTGGTCGAGTCCGGCCTGCTGGAGCGGCGGCGCTACAGCGAGAAGCCGCCGCGCGACGACTACGTGCTGACCGAGATCGGCCGCGACTTCCGGCCGGTAGTGTGGTCGCTGGTCGCCTGGGGCAACCGCCACTTCGCGCCGGAGGGCGCCAGCGTCCAGCTGGTCGACCGCGAGACCGGCGTCGTTGCCGATCCGATCCTGGTCGACCGGAACAGCGGCCGGCCGATCACCTCACGCGACTTCAAGCCCGGCGCCGGCCCGGCCGCCGATGAGCAGACGCGCCGCCGGCTGGCCCGCATCGACACCCAGGAGGCCAAGCCGTGAACGCCATCGTCCTCGACCGCGACACCTCGACCCCGGTCCAGGCGCCGGCCGCTCGGAAGCCGCGGCTGACCAGGAAGCGCCTGGCCCTGTCCGGCGTGGCGCTCGCCATCATCCTCGGCGGCGGCTGGTACGGGTACAATTGGTGGACGGTCGGCCGCTTCTTCCAAAGCACCGACGACGCCTATGTCGGCGGCAACATCACCGTGATCGCGCCGAAGGTCGCTGGCTTCGTCGCCACCCTGGCGGTGACCGACAACCAGCCGGTCCATGCCGGCGACCTGCTGGTCCGGCTGGACGATCGCGACTACCGGGCGGCGCTGGCCAAGGCCGAGGCCGCGGTGGCGCAGCAGAACGCGACCCTGGCCAATCTCGACGCCACCTGGCGGCTGCAGCAGGCGGTGATCGCCCAGGCCCAGGCCGGCATCGCGGCATCGGACGCCGAGATCGTGCGCACCCGCGACGACCAGGTGCGCTACCAGCAGCTCTCGGCCCGATCCTTCGCCTCGGTCCAGACCTTCCAGAAGGCCGATGCCGACCACAAGCAGGCGGTGGCCGACGGCCAGAAGGCGCAGGCGACGCTGGAGGCGACGGAGCGCCAGCTCGACGTCATCGACACCCAGAAGCAGCAGGTCCGGGCGGCGCTGGCCGCGGCCGTCGCCGACCGCGACACGGCGCAGCTCAACCTCGGCTACACCGAGATCCGGGCGCCGATCGACGGCACCATCGGCAACCGTGCCGCGCAGGAAGGGGCCTATGCCACCGTCGGGTCGCAGCTGCTGTCGATCGTGCCGGCCGCCGGCCTGTGGGTCGACGCCAATTTCAAGGAGACCCAGCTGGCGCAGATGCGCCCAGGCCAGGCGGCGACGGTGACGGCGGACGTGCTGCCGGGCGAGGTGTTCCACGGCCATGTCGCCAGCCTGGCGCCGGCCACCGGCGCCCAGTTCAGCGTGCTGCCGCCGGAGAACGCGACCGGCAATTTCACCAAGATCGTGCAGCGCGTGCCGGTGCGCATCCTGCTCGACGGCGATGCCTCGGTGCTGGGCCGGCTGCGGCCCGGCCTGTCGGTGACCGCCGATGTCGACCAGCGGGACGGGGCTGCGAAATGAGCGCCGCCGCGGCCTCGCCCGGCGCCCCTGCCGGCGTCGCCGGGCTGACCGAGGGCCAGAAGATCTTCGCCTTCGCCGTGATGTGCGTCGGCTTCTTCATCGCCCTGCTCGACATCCAGATCGTCTCGGCCTCGCTGCGCGACATCGGCGGCGGCCTGTCCGCCGGCGTCGACGAGACCGCCTGGGTGCAGACCAGCTACCTGATCGCCGAGATCATCGTCATCCCGCTGTCCGGCTGGCTGTCGCGGGTGATGTCGACGCGCTGGCTGTTCAGCGTCTCGGCCGCCGGCTTCACCGTGACCAGCCTGCTCTGCGGCTGGGCCTGGGACATCAACAGCATGATCGCCTTCCGGGCGCTGCAGGGCTTCCTCGGCGGCTCGATGATCCCGACCGTGTTCACCGCCGCCTTCGCCTTCTTCCAGGGGCCGAAGGTGATCGCCGCGGCCGCCACCGTCGGCGCGCTGTCCTCGCTGGCCCCGACGCTCGGCCCCACCATCGGCGGCTGGATCACCGACAACTACTCCTGGCACTGGCTGTTCTTCGTCAACCTGGTCCCCGGCGTGTTCATCACCATCGCGGTGCCGATGCTGGTGAAGATCGACAAGCCGGATTGGTCGCTGCTGCGCGGCGCCGACTATCCCGGCATGGTGCTGATGGCGCTGTTCCTCGGCTGCCTCGAATACACGCTGGAGGAGGGGCCGCGCTGGGACTGGTTCGGCGACGACAGCATCCGCGCCACCGCCTGGATCACGGCGGTCAGCGGAATCCTCTTCATCTGGCGCAGCCTGACCTATGAGCGGCCGGTGGTGGATCTGCGGGCGCTGAAGAGCCGCAACTTCGCGCTCGGCTGCTTCTTCTCCTTCGTCACCGGCATCGGCCTGTTCTCGACCATCTATCTGACGCCGCAGTTCCTCGGCCGGGTGCGCGACTTCAGCGCCTACGACATCGGCCTGACGGTGTTCTCGACCGGCGTGTTCCAGATCATGGCGATCCCGGTCTACGCCTGGTTCGCCAAGCGCTTCGACCTGCGCTGGCTGATGATGTTCGGCCTGTCCTGCTTCGCCGTCTCGCTGTGGTACTTCACCCCGATCACCCATGACTGGGGCTGGCGCGAATTCCTGCTGCCCCAGGCGTTCCGCGGTTTCTCGCAGCAATTCGCGGTGGCTCCGGCGGTGACGCTGACCCTCGGCGGGCTGGCGCCGGACCGGCTGAAGCTCGCCTCCGGCCTGTTCAACCTGATGCGCAACCTCGGCGGCGCCATCGGCATCGCCGCCTGCGCCACCATCCTGAACGACCGCACCAACCTGCATTTCCTGCGGCTGGCCGAGCATCTGACCCCGGCCAACCCGGCCATGGTCGACCTGGTGCAGAAGGTGACGGCCGCCCAGACCGTCGCCCTCGGCGGCGACGCCCAGCGCGGCCATGCGGCGGCGCTGCAGCAGCTGTGGGCGCTGACGATGCGCGAGGCGCAGACCATGACCTATGCCGACGCCTTCCTGGTGCTGTGCGTCTGCCTGACGATCGCGGCGCTGATGGTGCCGCTGATGCGCAAGGTGGCGCCGCCCCGCGGCCCCTCGGCGGACGCGCATTGATGTCATCTCGCTGGAGCAAGAGGTAGGAAGCGGCGGCCCCGGACGGGGCCGCCGCAAGAGGATCAGGCGGTTCCGGCGACAGCCGCCTCCAGGGCGGACAGACGCGCCTCGAGGCCCCGGCCGATGAACAGCATCAGCTCGTCGGGGCGGAAGCTGTAAAGATCGCCGGCGGACCTCGTCTCGGTGCGTGCGGGGGCGACCTCCTTCCCGCTCTCGTCCGTGACCGCTGGGATCTCGGTCACCTCCTCGTCCCAGGCGTCGTGGCAGATGAAGCCGTACCGCAGAGGATCGAGACCGTGGGCGGTCATGATCTCCATGGCGCGCTGCACGGTCAGGCCCGGATGGAGCCGCGCGGCATCGCCCTTGGCCGCCATCGCATCCAGGAAACGATACGTCCCGATCTCCTTGGCCAGCGCCTTGGCCGCCTCGATCTCGGCCCCGGTCAGCGGCGCCACCTCGGTCTTGATGCGGGCGTCGGAGGGGTTGATCGTGCCGGTGCCGGCATAGACCGTGGCCCAGCGCTGG
Source organism: Inquilinus sp. CA228 (assembly GCF_052078665.1). Classification (NCBI taxonomy): domain Bacteria; kingdom Pseudomonadati; phylum Pseudomonadota; class Alphaproteobacteria; order Rhodospirillales; family Rhodospirillaceae; genus Inquilinus; species Inquilinus sp. CA228. The sequence goes on from NZ_JBQJIK010000041.1 coordinate 46,615, forward strand.
CCAGGGAGGCCCAGGTTGCGAATATTGTCCGCTGCCGGGTAGAACGCGCCGTTCGCACTCACATTGAAGGTGAACCCCGGCGTGGCCGTAACACCATCCCATTTGGTGATACGGAACAGGTCGCCGCGGTGGTACGCCTCCGTCTCCGCTTGACCGCCGGAGCGGTTGTATCCGAACCCGAAATAGGCGTCGGCAGGGATCACGGCGACGCCCTGTCCGCGTCCGTACAGGCCGCTCGCCTTGGCGTCGAGCTTGTCCGGGTCGATCTGGCCCGTTCCGAACCGAGCGCCGGCAGGGAAGTCACGCCGTGCGAGGACGACGGAGTCCCCGCGGCGGCACGCGTAGGTGCCCACGAAATTCAGCCGCTGAGCGGGAGGCGGCGAGAAGACAGCCTCGGGAAGGATGAGGCCGCCCCCGGGGGCGTCAAAGGTGCAGTGCTCGAAATCGAAGACGGGCGGGGACGCCGGATTGTTCGGGGCGAGCTTGGTATTGTCGAAGTACTCGTTCTGCAGGAAGTGGCAGCCGACCAGCTTCGCCCCGGCGCCCCAGCGGCCCGCGAAGTAGGCCTTGAAGGTCGTCCCCCCCAGGAAGAAGCAGGACGTGGCCGTGAGGGCAAGGGTCCCGAAACTTCCCGCGTCCGTCTTCGAATAAATGGCGTACCCACCATCGCCCCCCGCCTCGGGATCATTGGAAATCTGGCACGCGTGGAGGTTGATCATGTCATACGACGCGCCGACAATCCGGACACCATGCGCCAGGAAGCTGTTGACGATGCTGGCGTTCTGGCAGGCGATCTCCAGCCGGCCCTTGTACAGATGGATGTTGTCCACCCAGATGCCGCCGCCGGACAGCTGCATGGACAGGCCGACAGACGCCGTTCCGCCGCGATAGCTGAGGTTGGAGATCCGGCTGTCCGCCCCGCCGTCGACGATGATGCCCTTGAGCTTGGCGTTCTCGCACAACCAGTCGGCGAAGGTGTTGAAGCAGGCCGGCGCCGCCAGGCCCGGCACGCCGTTCCAGGAGCCGATCCAGGCCGCATCGATGCACACATCGGCGACGCCGGCCGCATCGATGTTGATGCCGGTAATCACCGTGCTCGCGACGTTTCGGGCGGTGATGACCGCCGCAGCCCTGCCGGGGGTTACCGGAACCTCGGTGTAAGCATCCGGATCGGCCACGAACCGCGATCCGTACCAGATGGAACCCGCGCCGATAAGGGCCTTCAGGCAGACCTGCTGGTCGGCATTGGGATTCTTTTCGAGGTAATCTCCAGGATTGGTCTCATAATACTGGTCAAGGTAATCTTGGTAGTCATCTCCAGGATGCGCGGCTTTCCAATCTTCCCAATCCTCTAACCAGTTGACGAGCTTCGTTTTCCAGGTTCTGCCGTTCAGGTAGATCGGCCCCACCATGTACCTTCCGGCGGGCACCGCCAGGGGCTTCGCCAGAGTGATGCAGGCATCGACGGCGTCCTGGACGAAGTCGGTATCCGGAGTCACCCCATTGCCGACCGCGCCGAACTGCCGAACGTTCGGCTCGTTCTCGGCGATCAGCCACCAGGCGCCGCCGGTCGACTGGAAGTAGCCCTTGTGAGGCGTGAGAGGCGGCTGGGGGACGGTGGCCGCATCCACGCGCTTGTAAAGCGCTTCGCCTCCGTCCCCGGGGTCGGCATATCCGGCGACCCGGATGTTGGTCACCGTGCCCGGGATGGTGGCCGATTGTGCGGCCATCCTGGAATCATAGTCGGTCATGTCGGCGTCCTTGCGCAGGATGTGAAGTGTCCAGGGACTTCCGGCTTCAACCGGCGCCGGAAGGGGTTCGTGGAGGGCTGTTTCGGGCCGGTTCCAGCCGCCGCTGCTCGGTACTGATCTCAGCAGGGGCGGCTGTGATCGGTTGCCGACGATGCAGTCATCGTCTTTCCTGTCGGCCAAAGGGGCGTTGGTCACGCACTCCGACTTTTTGATCGGAGACATGTCGATGCTACGACTATTCCGGCTCTTGTGCTTATAGCTTGAAGATATCTTGTGAATTCTGGTTATTCAATGAACATTTTGTTTACAATGGCGAGGCTGGAATTTCGCGGGATTTTGCTTCGTTTGATCCGGCGAGATCCTGATGTAGTTGTACGGGTAGCCAGCGCACCGGGATCGTCGAACGGCGATCCGGTAGCTTCTATGGGCTCGATAAGGACGGCCGATGTGGATTCATGTGGACAGCGCCGCGCTCGGCGACAGCGTGCTCGACCTCTATGAGCGCGACGGCGTCTATATGATCCGGGTTGATGGCTGGGAGCTGATGAACGGCGCGTACCACGAGTCGGAGGACCGGCTCGGCGAGCTCGCCGCCCGGCTGGCCCGCCGCCCCGATCCCGACATCCTCGTCGGCGGCCTCGGCCTCGGCTTCACCCTGGCCAGCCTGCACCGGCATCTCGGCGGGGCCGGGCGGGTCACCGTGGCCGAGCTGTCCGAGGCGGTGATCCGCTGGTTCGACCGCTACACCAAACCCCGTTCCCTCGGCGACCATCCCGCCAGGATCCGGCATGGCGACGTCCTCGCCGTGGCGGCCGAAGGCCCCGGCTTCGACGTCATCCTCCTCGATGTCGACAACGGGCCGGAGCCGCTCTCCGCCGCCGGGAACGCGGCGCTCTACGGGGCGGACGGCCTCGCCACCCTGCGCCGGGCGCTGCGGCCGGACGGTATCCTGATGGTCTGGTCCGCCTTCGCGGATCCGGGATTCGTCGGTCGGGCCCGGTCCGCCGGCTTCTCCCCCGCATCGCTGCCGGTGTTCCGCCCGGGCCGGGTGGAGCCGTTCCATCTCGTCTATGTGCTGTCGGCCTCGCCGTTCCTGCCGGACGAGCTGGCTCGGTTCGGGCTGCAATCGCTGTAGGCTCCGCTGGACCACCCCGGCCCCGGCGTGTACACGCTGGACATCCGTTGCGACCGCTGGCTGGAGACGCCCGTTGCCCTTCCCGAAATCGCTGACCGCCGCAGCCGCCCTGCTGCTGCTCGCTGCCTGCGCCGAGCCGCAGACGGCCGAGAGCATCACCGCCGCGGCCCGGGAACGCTTCGGGGAGAGGATCGCCCCCTACCAGGATCATCCCTCGGCCCAGATGATCGCCGATCTCGGCCCGCCCGACCGCGACACCCCCAACAAGGAAGGCGGCCGCAAGCTGGTGTGGGAGCGGCACGACAGCAAGACCATCGACGACCAGGTCCTGCCGATCGTCTGCACCGTCACGGCGCTGACCAACAGCGACGACATGGTGTTCTTCGTCATGGCCGGCGGCAACACGGTCTATTGCTCCGAGGTCTTCGCCGCCAACCCGTCCTGACCCGGCCGCCGGCCGCGTGAGGCCAGCCTGCCGGCGTGGCTCCATTGCAGCAGGGCGACCAGCCCGGCCAGCGCCAGCGCCGGCAGGTAGACCCAGAGATGCGGCGGCCGATCCGCCGGCTTCAGCACCGCGGTGATGTCGTAGCCGGCCTCCAGCCCGGTGCGCCTTGCATAGGAACCGAAGCCGACATCGGTGATCGTCACCCCGTCGCCCATGGCGCTGACGCCCAGCCCCGCCGCCCGCAGGCGCTTGGCCGGGTCGGGCTGCGGGTCGCCGAGCGGCAGGCTGACGGTCTTGCGCACCTCCTCGCCCTCGATCGACAGGCCTTCGACCACGAAGGTCAGGCGCTGCCCGGCCGGCGCCGCCGCGACCTCGGCCAGGAAGGTGGCCGGGGCCTGGGACACGGTGGACGCATAGAAGCGGTCGAGCCACCAGTCCGGCCGGAACAGGGCGAAGCAGGCGACCAGCAGCAGCGCGCTCTCCCACAGCCGCGACCGGGTGACGAAGTACCCCATAGTGGCGGCGGAGAACAACAGCACGGCGGCGAAGGTGACGGTGACGATGGCGGCGAGGTCGGCCCAGCCCTCGACCCCGATCAGCAGCATGCCGGGGTTGAACACGAAGACGAACGGTAGCACCGCCGTGCGCAGGGAGTAGAGCGCGCCCTGGAACCCGGTCTTGATCGGGTCCTCGCGTGAGATCGCGGCGGCGGCGAAGGCGGCCAAGCCGACCGGCGGGGTGATGTCGGCCATGATGCCGAAATAGAACACGAACAGATGCACCGCGATCAGCGGGATGGCGAGCCCGGCCTGGGCGCCGAGCTCGACCACCACCGGGGCCATCAGCGTCGCCACCAGGATGTAGTTGGCGGTGGTCGGGATGCCCATGCCGAGGATCAGGCTGATCATGGCGATCAGCGCCAGCATGATCATGACGTTGCCGCCGGATACGGCCTCGACCAGCTCGGTCATCATCAGGCCGAGCCCGGTCAGGGTGATGGTGCCGACGATGATGCCGGCCGTGGCGGTGGCGATGCCGATGCCGATCATGTTGCGGGCGCCGAGGCCCAGCCCGTCGACCAGCTCGGCCACCGACCGGCGCAGCGCCTGCGGCAGATCCTGCCGGCGGAACAGGGCCAGCAGCGGCCCGCGGGTGGCGAGAATGCCGATGATCGCGACGGTCGCCCAGAAGGCCGACAGGCCGGGCGACATCTGCTCCACCATCAGGCACCACAGCAGCACCACCAGCGGGATCAGGAAGTCGAGGCCGGTGCGGGTCACGTCCCAGGCCCGCGGCAGGTGCAGCAGCGGCGTGTTCGGGTCGTCGATGGCGAGGTCGGGGAAGCGCGCGGCATAGGCCAGGCTGGCGCCATAGAGCGCGAGCCCGGCCAGCGCCAGGACCCAGCCGGCGGCGCTGCCGAACGCCGCCTGCGCGCCGAGGATGCCGTAATACAGCAGGCCGATCGCGGCGACGCTGCCGCTGAGGCCGAGGCCGGTGCGCAGGAGGCGGGTCCGCAGCGCCACGTGCTCGCGCGGGATCGGCTTGCTGCCGATCTTCAGCGCCTCAAGATGGACGATGTACAGCAGCGCGACATAGGAGGCGACGGCCGGCAGCAGGGCGTGCTTGACGATCTCGGAATAGGGGATGCCGACATACTCGACCATCAGGAAGGCGGCGGCGCCCATCACCGGCGGCATGATCTGGCCGTTGATCGAGGACGCGGCCTCGATCGCCCCGGCCTTCACGCCGGACAGGCCGGTGCGCTTCATCAGCGGGATGGTGAAGATGCCGCCCGACACGACGTTGGAGACGGAGGAGCCGGAGACCACGCCGTTCAGCGCCGAGGACACCACCGCGACCTTGGCCGGCCCGCCGCGCAGATGGCCCAGCAGGGCGATCGAGATCTGCATCATCCAGTTGCCCGCCCCGGCCTTGTCCAGCAGGGTGCCGAACAGCACGAACAGGAAGACGAAGCTGGTGGAGACGCCCAGCGCGATGCCGAAGATGCCCTCGGTGGTCAGCCATTGATGCTGCAGGAACTTGGTGAGCGACGCGCCCTTGTGCTGCACCACCTCGGGCATCCACGGGCCGGCGAAGGTGAACACCATGAAGAGGATGGCGACGCCGACCATGGGCAGGCCCAGCGCCCGCCGCGTCGCCTCCAAGAGCAGCAGAACGCCGGCGCCGGCGGTGACCAGGTCGAGCGTGGTCGGCTGGCCCGGGCGCTGCGCCAACTCGCGATAGAACAGGAACAGATAGGCGCCGGCGAAAGCGCCGAGGACGGCCAGGATCCAGTCGACCGCCGGCACCCGGTCGCGGCGCGACCGGGCGAAGGCGGGATAGGCGGTGAAGGCCAGGAACAGGGCGAAGCCGAGATGGATCGACCGCGCCTCGGTGTCGTTGAACACGCCGAAGCCGAGCCGGAAGGGCAGGGGCGAGGCGTACCACAGCTGGAACAGCGACCAGGCGATGGCGATGCCGGCCAGCAGCGTCGCCGCGGCCCCGGCCGGCTTGCGCCCGCCGGTGTCGGCCTCGGCGACCAACTGCTCCAGCTCCGCGCTCGGCTGCAGCCCCGGCGTGTCGGTCATGACCGCCTCTCCCTGCTTGTTGGTGCTACAGCCAGCCCTTCTCCTTGTAGTAGCGCTCGGCGCCCGGGTGCAGCGGGGCGGAGAGGCCGGCCTTGACCATCTGCGCCGGGTCGAGATGGGCGAAGGCCGGGTGCAGGCCCTTGAACTCGTCGAAATTCTCGAACACGGCGCGGACCAGCTGGTAGACCGCTTCCTCGTCGGTGCCGGCCGAGGTCACCAGCGTCGCCAGCACGCCATAGGTCTCGGTCGTGTCCGGATTGGCGTTGTAGAGGCCGCCCGGGATGGTGGCGCGGGAGTAATACGGCTTCTCGGCCAAGAGCTTGTCGACCGCCGGGCCGGTCAGCGACACCAGCTTGGCGCCGCAGGTCGTGGTCGGGTCCTGGATGTTGGCCGAGGGATGGCCGACGCCGTAGAAGAAGCCGTCGATCTTGTCGTCGCACAGCGCCGGCCCGTGCTCGTCGGCCTTCAGCTCCGAGGCCAGCGAGAAATCGGCCAGGGTCCAGCCCAGCGCCGCCAGCAGCTCCTCCATCGAGGCGCGGGTGCCGGAGCCGGGATTGCCGACATTGAAGCGCTTGCCCTTCAGGTCGGCGAAGCTGGTGACGCCGGCCTCCTTGCGCACCAGCACGGTGAAGGGCTCGGGATGGACCGAGAACACCGCCCGCAGCTCCGGGAACGCGCCCGACTCCTTGAACGCCCCGGCGCCGTTCAGCGCGTTGAATTGGACGTCCGACTGGGCCATGCCGAAATCCAGCTCGCCGGCCCGGATGGTGTTGACGTTGAAGGCCGACCCGCCGGTGGATTCGACCGAGCAGCGGATGCCGTGGGTCTTGCGGTCCTTGTTCAGCAGCCGGCAGATCGCGCCGCCGGCGGCGTAGTAGACGCCGGTGACCCCGCCGGTGCCGATGGTGACGAAGCGCTGCTGCGCCGCGGCCGGGCCGGCACCCAGCGCCAGCACCGCCGCGGTGACGGCGGCGAGCAGCGATGCGGTGACCTGAAGCCTCATGATCTCTCTCCCCTTCTGATCGTATGTGCGGACGGCCTCCCTCTCTGGCGGAGGGTCGGCCGGTGTCTCTCAGGCCGCCCTGGGTAGCCCCGCAATGGCGGCGTCAACGGCGTCGCCGAGGCGCTCGACGATGGCCTCGACCGCCGCCCCGTCGATGATGAAGGGCGGCGCCAGCAGCACATGGTCGCCCGCGACCCCGTCGACCGTGCCGCCCATCGGATAGACCATCAGCCCGCGCGCCATCGCCTCGCGCTTGACCCGCGCGTTCAGCTTGAGCTCCGGGTCGAACGGCGCCTTGGTGGCGCGGTCGGCCACCAGCTCGATGCCCAGGAACAGGCCGCGGCCGCGGATGTCGCCGACCTGCGGGTGGTTGCCGAAGCGGTCGCCCAGGCGGCGGGCCAGGCGCTCGCCCATGGCGGCGACATTGTCCAGCAGGCGCTCGCCGCGGATCACCTCCTGCACCGCCAGCCCGGCGGCGCAGGCCATCGGATGGCCGGTATAGGTATGGCCGTGCTGGAAGAAGCCGGAGCCTTGGGAAAAGGCGTCGAACAGGCGGCGCGACAGCAGCACCGCGCCGATCGGCTGGTAGCCGCCGCCCAACCCCTTGGCGATGGTCATCAGGTCGGGGGCGATGCCCTCCTGCGTGCAGGCATGCAGCGTGCCGGTGCGGCCCATGCCGCACATCACCTCGTCCAGGATCAGCAGCACGCCGTGGCGGTCGCAGATCGCGCGGATGCGCTTGAAATAATCGGCGACCGGCGGCACCGCGCCCATGGTGGCGCCGACCACCGTCTCGGCGACGAAGGCGGCCACGGTCTCCGGCCCCAGCTCCAGGATCTTGTCCTCCAGCGCCTGGGCGGCGCGGGCGGCATAGTCCTCGTCGCTCTCGCCCGACTCCTGCAGGCGATAGGCGAAGCAGGGGTCGATGTGGTGGGTCTCGATCAAGAGCGGCCGGAACGGCGCCCGCCGCCATTCGTTGCCGCCGGTGGCCAGCGCGCCCAGCGTGTTGCCGTGATAGCTCTGGCGCCGGGCGATGATGTGGCGGCGCTGCGGCTGGCCGGCCTCGACGAAATACTGCCGCGCCATCTTCAGCGCCGCCTCGACCGACTCCGACCCGCCGCTGGTGAAATAGACATGGCTCAGCCCGGCCGGCGCGTCCTCGACCAGCCGGTCGGCCAGGCGTTCGGCCACCTCGCTGGTGAAGAAGCTGGTATGGGCATAGGCCATCCGGTCCAGCTGCGCGTGCAGCGCGGCGATCACCTCCGGATGGCCGTGGCCGAGGCAGGAGACTGCGGCGCCGCCGGAGGCGTCGATGTAGCGGCGGCCCTCGGCATCGATGACCTCGATGCCCCGGCCGGCGACGGCGGTCGGGAACTCGGCATGGATCTGGCGGTGCAGGATGTGGGTCATGGCTGTGCCTTGGCGGACCAGGGGCGGAGATGGGTGTCGAAGGCGGCCAGCTGCGCCTCGGTGTGGCGCAGCGCGGCCGGGGCATCGGCGCCGCGGCCGGCGACCAGCGCCGCCAGGATCTCGGCGACGGCGAAGCCCGGCGCCAGGCTGTGGAAGAAGGACGGGCTGTCGGTCGCGACCAGCACCGTCTCCGCCGCCAGCTGGGCCAGCGGCGACACCTCGCTGTCGGTGACTGCGACGACCGCGACCCCGCGTTCGGCGGCGTAGCGGGCGGTCTCCACCGTGGCCCGGGTGTAGGGCGACACGCTGACCGCCAGCAGCACATCCTCCGGCGTCGCCGCGCGGATCGGGTCGGTGCCGGTGGCGCCGGCGGCGTCGAGCAGCACGGTCCGCTCGCCCAGCAGCGACAGCACGTAATGCAGATGCCAGGCGATCGGGTGGCCGGCGCGCAGGCCCAGGCAGTAGATCCGGCGGGCGGCGGCCAGCCGGGCGGCGGCGGCGGCAAGGCGGTCCAGCGCCGCCGGCTCGGCCAGCCGGGCGACATGGCCGGCGATGGTGGTGGCGATCTCCGCCGCCAGCGCCCGGTCGCCCTTCAGCGTTTGGCTGGCCAGCTGCGCATCGGCGCGGCCGGCGAAACCGAGATCGCCCGACCGCACCGCCTCGGCATACAGCGCCCGCACCGCATCATAGCCGTCGAGGCCCAGGCGCTTGGCCAGCCGGGTCATCGTCGCCGGCGGCACCCCGGCCTGGCGCGCCTGCTCCCGCATCGACAGCAGGGCGACGTCGCGCGGCCGGTCCAGCACGTAGCGGGCCGCCGCCTGCAGCTGCGCCGGCATGGCCTCGAAGCTGTCGACGATGCGCTCGGCGAGGGGGCCTTGATCCATCGATCGGACGATAGGCAGGCGTGACGAGATGTGCAACAAGTGTTTCAATACGGTTCGACATGATCCGATTGGATCGAAGAGGCTGACATGACGGATCCGGAGCGCAGGCCGGTGGCGATCGCGGTGGCGCCGAATGGCGGGCGGCGGACCCAGGCGGACCATCCGGCGCTGCCGCTGACCCCGGCCGAACTGGCGCGGGTCGCGGCGGAATGCCGGGAGGCCGGCGCGGCGATGATCCACACGCATGTCCGCGACCGGGACGGGGCGCATCTGCTCGACGCCGAGGCCTATCGCGCGGCGATCGCGGCGATCCGCGCCGAGGTCGGCGACGACCTGGTGCTGCAGATCACCAGCGAGTCGCTCGGCCGCTACCGCCCGGAGGAGCAGATGGCGGTGGTGCGCGCCGTCAGGCCGGAGGCGGTGTCGCTGGCCCTGCGCGAGCTGGCCCCGGACGCCGCCGCCGAGCCCGCCTTCGCCGAATTCCTGTCATGGCTGAAGCGGGAGCGCATAGCGCCGCAGATCATCCTCTACGCGCCGGAGGAGGCGGTGCGGCTGGCGGAGATGCAACAGCGCGGCCTGGTCCCCTGGGACGAGATCCCGGTGATCTTCGTCCTCGGCCGCTATGTCGCCGGCCAGACCTCGCTGCCGGCGGACCTGCTGCCCTTCCTGGCGCCGGATGCGCCGCGTTTCCGGTCCTGGATGGTCTGCGCCTTCGGCCGGCACGAGGCCGCCTGCGCCCTGGCCGCGGCGCTGCTGGGCGGCGACGTCCGAGTCGGCTTCGAGAACAACCTGCATTTGCCGGACGGGCGCCTCGCCGGCAGCAACGCCGACCTCGTCCGCGCGGTCGCCGAGCCGCTGGCCCGCACCGGCGGCCGCCTCGCCGACGCCGCCTCGCTGCGGGCGGCCTGGGGCGCCTAACCCGGCTGCGCCGCCACCCGTCGCCGCGCCAGGACAATGAGCGCCGCCAGCGCGGTCACCGCCAGCAGCCCCGCCGCCACCAGCGACGCGCCCTGATAGGTCGAGGAGAAGGCGGCCCGGGCCGCCGCCTCGACCGTGCCGGCCTCCGGCGGCGCCAGCGCCTCGGCCGCGACCAGCGCCTCGCCGATCGACCGCCGCGCCGCCGGCACCGCGGCCTCCAAGAGCGGCGGCAGCGCCAGCAGCCGCTGGTACAGCACCGTCATCAGGCTGCCGAACAGGGCGACGCCGAGGCCGCCGCCCAGCTCATAGGCCACCTCCTCGACCGCGGCGACGGCGCCGGCCTGGTGCGCCGGAGCGCTGTTCATGACGTTGACCGAGGCCGCGGTCATCACTGCGCCCAGCCCGGCGCCGATGGCGACGAACCCGGCGATCTCGGCGGCCGAGATCGGCCCCGGCGGCAGCAGGGCGATGGCAATGAAGCCGGCGGTGGACAGGGCCAGGCTGGCCGCCAGCACGGTACGGAAGCCGAAGCGGTGCACCAGCCCGCCGGCCAGGGGCGAGGCCAGGAACGACGCCAGCGGCACCGGCGCCAGCCGCAGCCCGGCCTCCAGCGGCGACAGGCTCAGCACCAGCTGCAGCTGCTGGCTCAGCAGCAGCTCGAAGCCGACGATGATGATCATCGCCACCATCGCCCCGGCCAGGGCGATGGCGATGCCCGGGTTGCGGAACAGCGACAGGTCGATCATCGGCGTCGCCGCGCGGGCCTGGCGGCGCAGGAAGGTGGCCACCAGCCCGGCGCCGGCCAGGCCGATCGCGACCGCCTGCCACGGATTCGCGCCGGCATGGGTGGTCTGCTTCACCGCATAGACCACGGCGATGATCCCGGCCATCGCCAGCAGCAGGCCGGGAAGGTCCCAGGGCCGCCGCTCGCCGCCGCGCCGGCCGGGCAGCAGCCACCAGGCGAAGGGCAGGGCGATCAGCACGATCGGCACGTTGATCAGGAACACGGCGCCCCAATGGAAATGCTCCAGCAGGGCGCCGCCGACCACCGGGCCGAAGGCGGCGCCGCCGGACGCGACCGAGCCCCAGATGCCGATCGCGATCGCCCGCTCGCGCGGGTCGTCGAAGGCCAAGCGCAGGATCGACAGGGTGGCGGGCATCATCATCGCCCCGCCGAAGGCCAGGAAGGCGCGGCCGGCGATCAGCCACTCCGGGCCGGGGGCGACGGCGCAGGCGGCCGAGGCCAGCCCGAACAGCATCAGCCCCAGCAGCAGCAGCCGCTTGTGCCCGATCCGGTCGCCCAGCGTGCCGGCGGCCGGCAGCAGCCCGGCCATCAGCAGCGGATAGATGTCGATGATCCACAGCAGCTGCGGCGCGCTCGGCGCCAAGGCGCGGGTCAGGGTCGGCACGGCGATGTGCAGCACCGTGGCGTCGATCGCCACCATCAGCAGCGCCACCGAGACGATGGGCAGGATCGCCCAGCGATTGACGGATCCGGTCATGCCCGGGCTCCGGGGGCGAGCAGGCGGCGGACCATGCCGGGCAGGGCGGCGATCCCGGCGGCGATGTCGAAGCGCGGGTCGGTCGCGACCCGGGCGCTGAAGCCGTCGATCAGCATCAGCAGCCAGATCGCCGCCTGGTCGCCGTCGATCGCGGGGTCGGCCTGGCCCAGCGCGGCGGCCCGGCCGATCAGATGCGCCAGGGCGGGCCGGACTTCGAGGTCGCTGCGGTCCAGCACCGCCTGGATCTGCGGGTTGCGCGCGCCCTCGGACAGGATCTCCAGCCACAGCCGGTGCCCGGCGGCGTCGGTGGTCAGGGTCAGGAAGCGCTCCAGCAGGGCGGTGATCGCGGCCAGCGGGTCGTCGGTGTCCGCCATCTCGCGGAACAGCACCGTCGTCTCCTCGCGCTCGGCGTCGACCAGGGCGGCGATCATCGCCTCCTTGTTGCGGAAGTAGCGGTAGAGGTTGCCGGCGCTCATCCCCGCCGCCTCGCAGATCTCGGCCATGCCGGTGCCGTGGAAGCCGCGCCGGGCGAAGCAGTCGGCGGCCGCCTCCAGGATGCGGCGGCGCTTCTCCTCGCGGCGGGACAGCAGATCGGTGATGGGTTCGGTCATGGCTCGATTCATGAGAATGAACGTTCATTCTCATGAATCGACAAAGGAGTCAAGGTCGGGTGTGCCGCGATATCGGCTGTAAGAATCCTGGCCTATCCTCGTTCCCTCGCGATGAAGGGGGCGAGACATGCTCAAGGTCTTCAGGGGCTTCGCGACGGCGCTGACGGTTCTGGCCATCGCTCCCGCGGTCGCGTGGGGCGCCAGCTACAACCAGATCCGCGTGGATCGGCAGGTGTCGGCCGGAAACACCGTCGACATCACGGTGCCTTGCGACGTCCCGGGCTCGGTCATCCTGGGCGGCGGGTTCAACAGCAACCCGGGCGCCGGGGTGATCCAGTACAACACGGGGGCCGTCGGCGTCGGGACGGTGACGATCCCCGTCATCGTGATCTACCGCAGCCAGCCGGAAAACAACGCCTGGCGCATCCTCGGCTATGCCAATGCGAACGCGACCGTGAGCGCCTTCGCCATCTGCGGCACGACCTAGGCCGGGGCGCCCGCCGGCATTGCCGGGCCCGGCCGTGCGATGACACACTCGGCCGCCCCTTTGCCGAGGACCCCGATGACCGACACCCCGATCCGATGGTTCCGCGACGGCAGGCTGGCGCGGCTGCGGCTGCAGCGGCCGGCGCGGCACAATGCGATCAGCGCGGCGATGTGGCGGGCGCTGCCGGAGCTGTGCTGCGAGATCGACGCCGACCCCGAGGTCGCGGCGGTGATCGTGGAAGGGGAGGGCGCCTTCTCGGCCGGGGCCGACATCACCGAATTCGGCACGGTCTTCGCCGATGCCGACTCGACCGCCGGGTACAACGCCGCGGTCCGGGCCGGGCTGGCCGCGGTCGAGGCCCTGGACCGGCCGAGCATCGCCCTGGTCCGCGGCCTGTGCGTCGGCGGCGGCTGCGGCCTGGCGCTGGCCTGCGACCTGCGCTTCGCCGGCGGCACGGCGCGGCTCGGCATCACCCCGGCCCGGCTCGGCCTGGCCTATGGCTTCGCCGACACGCGGCGGCTGGTGGCGACGGTCGGGCCCGCCCGGGCCAAGGACATGCTGTTCTCGGGCCGCCTGCTCGACGCCGCCGAGGCGCTGGCGATCGGGCTGGTCGACCGGGTGCTGCCGGACGACGCGGTCGAGCCGGCGGCGCTGGACTATGCCAACAGCTTGGCCGAGCGGGCGCCGCTCAGCCTGCGCGCGGCCAAGCGGATGATCGAGGCGATCATGGCCGGCGCCGACAGCGACACGGCCGAGACCGCGGCGCTGTCTGACGCCGCCTATCGCAGCGCCGATTTCCGCGAGGGGCAGGCGGCCTTCACCGAACGCCGCCCGCCAAGGTTCGAGGGACGCTGACCCCTACTCCGCCGGCCGCACCCGGGCGGTCGGCTGGTGGCGGCGCAGCGCGGCCTGGACCACGAAGGTCATCAGCGCGCCGGCCACCATGCAGGCGGCCAGGAACCACATCGGCGCCAGCTTGCTGCCGGTGACGTCGTCGATCCAGGGCACCGCGTTCTGGGCGATGAAGCCGCCGAGATTGCCGACCGAGTTGATCGCGGCGATGCCGGCCGCCGCCGTGGCGCCGGTCAGGAAGGTCGGCGGCAGCGACCAGAACACCGGCTGCGGCGCGAAGATGCCGGCGGCAGCGACGCAGAGCAGCGCGAACTTCAGGGCGTTGCCCGGCACCACCACGCTCAGCGCCAGGCACGCGGCCGCGATCAGCGCCGGGATGACGATGTGCCAGGTCTGGTCGCCGGTGCGGGCGGCGTTGCGCGGCACCCACCACAGCGCCAGGGCGACGCAGGCCCAGGGGATGACGTTCAAAAGGCCGTTGACTGTGTTCGACACGCCGAAGCCCTGCACCACCGTCGGCAGCCAGTAGCTCAGCCCGTAGGCGCCGAGCGGGAAGGCGACGTAGAACAGCGCCAGCAGTTGCACCCGGCGGTCGAGCAGCGCCGCGAACGGGTTGCCGTGCTGCTCCTTGCCGTCGGCGTTCTCACGCTCCAGCACGTCGTGCAGCCAATTCTTCTCGCCGGCGTCGAGGAAATTCGCCGTCTCCGGCCGGTCGGGCAGAAAGAAGTAGGTGACGACGCCCATCGCCACGGCCGGGATGCCGGTGGCCAGGAACACCCATTCCCAGCCCTTCAGGCCGAGCATGCCGTCGAGGTCCAGAAGGGCCCCGCCGACGGTCGAGCCGACGGCGTTGGCCAGGGCGCTCCAGGCCATGAACAGCCCGACCATGCGGCCGCGATACATCTGCGGGAACCACAGCGTCAGCGTGAACAGCACGCCCGGGAAGAAGCCGGCCTCGGCCGCGCCCAGCAGGAAGCGCAGGATGTAGAACATCGTCGCGTTCTGGGTGAAGGCCAGGGCGACGGTGACAAGGCCCCAGGTGAAAATGATCCGGGCCAGCCAGCGCCGGGCACCGACCCGGGCCAGGATCACGTTCGACGGCACCTCGAACAGGAAGTAGCCGATGAAGAACAGCGAGGCGCCGAGTCCGTAGGCGGCCTCGCTGAGGCCGAGGTCGCCGACCATCTGCAGCTTGGCATAGCTGACATTCTGGCGGTCGATATAGGCGATCAGATACAGCAGGCCGAGGAACGGCATCAGCCGCCAGGTGATCTTGGCGATCGTCTGCGGGCGGGACTCGGGCAACGTTCAACTCCCTCAAATCGTATGATGATTTGCTGCCTTGGCGCGCAAAGAAGCCGCTTTGGACAGGAACGTCAACCCGGGCGATGCGGTGCCGCGGCATCCGGGGCGTTCATCGAAACGACATGTGAGGATCACGCGACTGTCATCCCGCTCTGTTAGGCCACTCACGCCGAACGGCCGCGGCCTCCCGCGTGCCGAGCCTGTCCCCGACCGGAGCGAGCCTCATGGCTGAACTCGTGATCGAAGGCCTGACCAAGAGCTTCCGCGCCGTCAACGCGGTCGATGACGTCAGCCTGTCGATCGCCCCCGGCCAGATGGTCGGCGTGATCGGCCGCTCCGGCGCCGGCAAGTCGACCATGCTGCGCCTGGTCAACCGGCTGGCCGACCCGACCGGCGGCCGCATCCTGTTCGACGGCGTCGACGTCACCAAGCTGAAGGGCCGCGCCCTGCGCGACTGGCGCGCCCGCTGCGCCATGGTCTTCCAGCAGTTCAACCTGGTCACCCGGCTCGACGTCCTGACCAACGTGCTGCTCGGCCGCATCTCCCAGCACTGGACGCTGCCGTCGCTGTTCAAGCAGTTCGGCGAGCGCGAGCGGGCCTTCGCCATCCAGGCGCTCGACCGGCTCGACATGGCCCATGCCGCGCTGCAGCGCGCCGACACCCTGTCGGGCGGCCAGCAGCAGCGCGTCGCCATCGCCCGCGCCCTGCTGCAGGAGCCGGAGGTGCTGCTGGCGGACGAGCCGATCGCCTCGCTGGACCCGCGCAACGCCAAGATCGTGATGGACGCGCTGCGCGCCATCAACCGCGAGGACGGCATCACCGTCCTCGTCAACCTGCACACGCTCGACACCGCCCGGCACTACTGCGACCGGGTGGTCGGCATGGCCAAGGGGCGGATCGTCTTCGACGGCGCCCCCGAGGCGCTGACCATGGAGGTGGTCGAGCGGATCTACGGCGTCGACGGCATGCGCGAGGCACTCGACGAGCGCATCACCTCGACCGCGATCGAGCCCCGGACCGGCGACCGCGAACTGGTCCCGGCCTGAGCTCCAACCGACGGCGTCCGGCATGGCGCCGGCGTCCGAACCAAGATCATCAAAGGGGTAGACCCATGTTCATGCGGCGCACCATCCTCGCGGCGGCCACGGCTGCCGTCGCTTTCGCCGGCCTGGCCGGCACCGCCGTCGCGGCGGATCCGAGCTGGAAGAAGGACGTTCCGGTCATCCGCATCGGCATTCTCGGCGGCGAGAACGACGCCGACCGGCTGGCTCGCTACGACGGCTTCCAGAAGCTGATCGAGACCACCTTCAACGTGCAGGTGCAGCTGTTCCCGGCCACCGACTATGCCGGCGTGATGCAGGGCATGGCGGCGGGCCAGCTCGACCTCGCCGAATTCGGCGCCTCGGGCTATGCCGGCCTGTGGCTCGACTGCAAATGCGTCGAGCCGCTGGTGGTGACCCAGGAAGACGACGGGTCGACCGGCTACTACTCGGTGCTCTACGTCAAGGCCGACAGCCCGTACCAGAAGCTCGAGGACCTCAAGGGCAAGTCCCTGGCCTTCGCCGACCCGAACTCGACCTCGGGCTACCTGATCCCGAACTTCCAGCTCAGGGACCAGGGCTACGACCCGGCCAAGTTCTTCAGCTCGACCGCCTTCTCCGGCGGGCATGAGCAGGGGGTGGTCGCGGTGCTGAAGGGCCAGTACGACTCCGGCGTCACCTGGATCTCCGGCCAGGGCGACCCGGCCCAGGGCTACAGCCGCGGCGCCCTGCGCAGCATGGTCGACAAGAAGATGCTCGACATGAAGGACCTGCGCATCGTCTGGCAGTCGACCCTGATCCCGAACGGCCCCTGGGCGACTCGCACCGCCTTGCCGGAGGCGTTCCGCAAGGACATGCTCGACTTCCTGATGAACCTGCCGAAGGAGCATCCGGACATCTACGAGGCAGTCGAGAAGGGCACCGGCAAGGGCTTCGCCCCGATCACCAACGACTTCTTCTCCGGCATCATCAAGATGCGCGAGACCGAAGCCTCGACCCGCCGCGGCTGATAAGGCCTCACGATTGGGTCCGCCTGGGCGGACCCAATCGTGGCTGACCCTTGATGACCACCTTGACCGAACACCGTCCCTCCGACCCGGTCGCGGCTTTCGAGGCCGGGCGGCGGGCATTGCTGCGCCAGCGCCGTCAGGCGACCCTGATCGGCCTGGTGCTGTTCCTGGCCGCCGTACTGGCCGGCGGCTATGTCGGCGAGTTCTTCCCGGCCAAGATCGCCGCCGGCCTGCCGCGGATCGGCGAATATCTCGGCCGCACCCTGCCGACCCTGACCTGGGGCGAGCTGCTGTCCGACAGCAAGACCCAGGGCTCGGTCGCCTACTGGTACTACCGCGCCGGCAGCTATCTGGTGCTGCTGTGGCAGACCGCGCAGATGGCGATCCTGGGCACCGTGCTGGGCGCCGCCGCGGCGCTGCTGCTCAGCTTCCCGGCCTCGCGCAACCTGGTGCGCAGCCACTGGGTCTACCATCTCAGCCGCCGCTTCCTCGAGATCTGCCGCAGCGTGCCGGACATCGTCTACGCGCTGTGCTTCGTCTGGGCCTATGGCGTCGGGCCGCTGGCCGGCATCCTGGCCATGGCGGTGCACACCACCGGCGCCCTCGGCAAGCTGTTCTCGGAGGTCAACGAGGCGGTCGACGACAAGCCGCTCGAAGGCATCCGCGCCGCCGGCGGCACCTGGGTCCAGATCATGCGCTTCGGCGTGCTGCCGCAGGTGCTGCCGAACTTCCTGTCCTATGTGCTGCTGCGGCTCGAGATCAACATCCGCTCGGCCTCGGTGCTGGGCTTTGTCGGCGCCGGCGGCGTGGGGCAGGAACTCTACTACATCGTCAGCTTCAACTATTACCAGGAGCTGAGCGCGCTGGTGCTGATGATCGTCGCGGCGGTGACGCTGATCGATCTCGGCTCGGAGCGGCTGCGCTCGGCCTTCCTGCCGCGGGAGGCGCATTGATGGGCATCCGGTTCGCCCAGATCCGGCCGATCGATGTCGACCATGCCCGCGCCGCGCTGCCGCGCGCCTTTGGCCGGTCCTGGGGCGAAAGGCTGCTGCGCAACGGGCTGCTGGCCCTGGCCGCCGCCTATCTCGGCTACCTGTTCTGGACCTTCAACTTCTCGCCGGCCCGGCTCTATGACGGCCTGGTCAGCCCGAACGGCATCTTCGTCATCGCCGGGCAGATGGTCGCCTGGCACGGCATGGCCGAGTGGCAATACGCCGAGATCTTCACGGCGCTGGGCCAGACCGTCGCCATGGCCTTCATCGGCACGCTGCTGGCCTCGGTGATCGCGATCCCGCTCGGCTTCCTCGGCGCCCGCAACATCATGCCGATCGGCTTCCTGCGCTTCGGCTTCCGCCGGCTGTTCGACGGGCTGCGCGGCGTCGACCAGCTGATCTGGGCGCTGGTCTTCGTGCGCGCGGTCGGGCTCGGGCCTCTGGCCGGCATCCTCGCCATCTGCGTCTCCGACATCGGCTCGCTGTCGAAGCTCTACGCCGAGGCGATCGAGACGGCGGAGAGGAAGCAGATCGAGGGCGTGCGCTCGACCGGCGCCTCGACCCTGGCGGTGCTGCGCTTCGGCGTGCTGCCGCAGGCAATCCCGCTGTTCTTGTCGCAGGCGCTGTACTTCTTCGAATCCAATACCCGCTCGGCCACCATCCTCGGCATCGTCGGCGCCGGCGGCATCGGGCTGCAGATCTCCGAGCGCATCAAGATCCTGGCCTGGGACCAGGTCGCCTTCATCCTGATCCTGGTGCTGGCCGTGGTCGCGCTGATCGACACGCTGTCGAAATGGCTGCGGCTGAAGCAGATCGGGCGCGAGGCGGCGCGGGGCTGAGCCGCCCTCAGCCGAAGGGCGGGCGGCCATGGCGGTCACGCCCGAACGTCCCCGGGCCGCAGGAAGCGCCCAGGCCGCGGCAGCCGTCGAAGCTTCCCTCCATCGGGCTCTGCCGCCGGCCGGTCCAATCCGACGCGCCGCGCGGCGCGTCGGCATTTGCCGGTGACGGGTTGACGCCGGCCGGGTTGCGCGCCCCCTGAGGGCCGTGCGGCCCGCCGGACCCACCGCCGAGTCCGCCTCCCGGGCCAGGCCCGCTCCCCTGGCCGGGGCCGCCCGGCCGATCGAGGCCGATCCCGCGCGGCACCTCCGGCACCATCCCGGTCCGGCCGGTGGTGCTGCGCAGGCCGACCGCCTCCAGCCCGCCGTCCGGCTGGCGCTGGAACTCGACGATCGTGCGCTGCGGCTGGGCGCCGAGGGCGCCGAAGCTCCCCACGGCCGGCGCGCTCAGGCCGCGGCCCCAGCGCAGGCCGCCCGGGGCCGCGCTGGCATAGGATTCGATGACCAGCCGCGTCACCGACCGGCCGAACCAGCCGGACGGGTCCGCCGCCAGCGCGTCCCGCGACACCGACTCGGGCACCAGGACCCCATCCGCATAGCGTCCGGTGACCATCACCTCCTGGCCGATGCCGGCGCCCAGGCGCGCTCCCGGCCGCAGCGCCAGCGTGCCGATGCGCGGCGCCGCGGCGGTGCCGGACAGCGTCCCGTGCACGGTGACGCGGCCGGGCTCGCGCCGGTCGATGCGGGTGGCGACGATGCCGCCGTCGGGACCCGCCAGGCCGCTCACCGCCACCCAGTCGCCGACCCTGGGCGTGGCGGCGTCGCCCCAGACCTGGCCGGCAAAGGTGACCCGCTGCCCGGCAACGCGCAGCACGCTGCCGTTGGACTCCACGGCCTCGACCGGACCGGAGACCTCGTGGCGGATGGCGATGCTGCGGGCGTCCAGGCGCGACCCGCTGCCCGCGGCGGTGACCACCGCCACCTGGCCGACCTTCAGGACGTCGCCGCGGGGGGCGCTCTGCCCGTCGATCTGCACCGGCGTCGCCGCGTCGAACTCGACCTCGATGCCGTTCACCCAGATGCTGCCGAAGCCGGTGATGACGCCGACGATGCCGGTGCCGCCCATGCCGCGGTCCTCGACGGGGCCGGAGGTGATGCCGGTGCCGCCGATGCCGCGCTCGGCGACCGCTTCCTTCGTCGCCGTCGCCGGCGCCGGCGCAGCCGGACGGTCACCCGGGCCGGCGGAAGAGCAGGCGGCCAGCAGGGCGAGCGCCAGGAGTCGCATGCGGCTCGTCACGGTGCCGTCTCCTCGTCGATCGGATCATCCTCGACATACACGTAGACGCCCAGGTTGATCCGCCGCAACGATCCTGCCTTTTCATCGGCCGCGACCTTGTCGTCGGCCTCGGCCATCGCCAGCGCGATCCGGTTGACATCGGTCAACAGCTGCTGCGCGGCGTCGCGCGCCGTGGCCTCCAGCTGCGCCACCGTCTCCGGGCGCAGCCGGTCGTAATGCATGCTGCGGTCGAGGAACGGCGCCGGCCCGGCGGTCGCCACATTCGCGGCCGCGGCGGCGATGTGGTCGTGCAGGTTGCGGGCGAAGTAGAACAGCTGCTCCTCCCCGCCCGGCCGCGGGATGAAGGCCGCTTGGCTCAGCTGCACGCGGCCGTCCCGGTCCAGCGACACGATCTCCTGGCCGATCCAGTCGTCCAGCACCGACCGGGCCCGGACGTCCTTGGTGACCGATTCGACCAGCCCTTCGAACGAGGCCTCGCCGGCGCTGCGGGCCGTGCGCGGCAGGGGCAGGGGGCGGCCCTCCGCATCCGCATAGGGCGGCGCGCCCAGCCAGCGGGCGATGATCTGGCTGCCCAGCGTCACCACCGCCGGGATCCCGCCGGCCTCGGGGGCCTGGGTCCGCAGCCGGCGGATCTCCTTCCGGTGCACGCCGGTCAGCAGGCTGATGCGGCTGTCGGTCTGCGCCTTCGGATCCGGCAGCAGGTCGCGCGCGGCGATATCGACATACAGGCCGCGCAGCAGGTCGGCCAGGACCGGAAAGGTCACGCCGCTGCGGATCAGCAGACGCACCAGCGGCCGCAGCAGGCGCGCCAGCGGCTTGAGCAGGGCCTGGGGAGGAGGTGGCAGGGCAGGAGACATGGCGAATCCGTCGGTTCGGCCGGACCTTAGCATGTTGGGGCGTGGGAAAAATACCCACGAATGAGAGATTTCATTTGACGTGGGCAAAAATCCCACAGATTCATCGTGGGAGAAATTCCCACGAACCAGGAGTCGTCATGCCAACGCTGGAGCCGACCATGACTCTGAAAGCCTTGCCGCCGATCGCGCCGGAGCCGCAGCCCGGCGGCGGTCGACGCGGCGCGGCCAGCCGGGACGTGATCCGCCGGATCGCGGTGACCGCCTTCGCGATCGCCGCGATGGCCGGGATCGGGCTGACGCTGATGGACCTCGCCATCGACAAGCTGTCGAGCCTGTCCTTTCTCCGATTGTCGGGCCTGTTCTGAGGAGTGATCGATGCTGCAGCCGATCCTGCTGATGCTGCCGTGGCTCGAATTCTATCTGCGGTCGCGCGTCCCGCCCGTCCGCCGCGAGCCGCCACCCCCGCCGCCGGCCGCGACTCCGGCGGAGCGCCGGCCATGATGGACGGCCTGATCGTCTGGGCCGCCATCGGCCCCATCCTGGCCTTTGTCGCGGGGGCGATCGTCGTCGCCTGGCTGGATGACGACGAAACCGAGGATCTCCCGCTGCCGGATTATCTCCGCCGGGCCGATGGAACCGCCTCCGTTCCCTCCTTTGATCTCTATGGCTACCACCGATCCGCCGCGAGCCCGCTGCCCGGCCCGGGCACCGGCCGCCCCGCGGGTCGTCCGGCGCGATCCTGCCTGCAATGCGGACGGAGGGAGGAATGACCATCGCCCTCATCCTTTGGGCGGTCATCGGTCCCTCGGTGGGGATGGTGGTGGGCGCGGCCTTCGCGTCCCGGCATCCCGACGATGAGCGGCAGCCGCAGGCCGAAGACACCGGCCGCTCGCCGGACAGCGCCTTGTCTCGGGCGCCGGCCGGCGCCGGTCGCCTCGGCTAGTCCTCGATCTCCGCCGGCCTGGCGGCGGCGTCACCCGGCGCCGCCGTCGCCGTCTGCAAGCCGGCCAGCCGCCGGGCGACGCTGGCCGTCGTCTCCTGCTCGATGGCGCGGAACTGCTCGACCAGCCACTGCCCGAACGGGGTCAGCGCGGCGCCGCCGCCCTGCGGGCCGCCGTGCCGGGTCTCGATCACCTTCTCGCGGAAGCAGCCGTTCAGGCTGTCGATCAGCAGCCAGGCGCGGCGGTAGGACATCCCCATCGCCCGCCCGGCGGCGGAGATCGAGCCGGTCTCGGCGATGTGCTCGAGCAGCCCGATCTTGCCGGGGCCGAGCTGCCGGTCCGGGCCGGCGGGGTCGAAGTCGATGCGGATGCGCAGCCTGGGCATGATCGTGCCATGATACGGGCAAGGCGGAGCCGGGGGAACTCGGCACCGCACGGTCCGTTGAGATTGCAGGCGACCAAGGGAGGCCACGATGTCTGCTGCCGAGCCGCGCCAGGCCGAGCCGGTGCCGGACGACAAGGTCGACGAGGCGGTCGAGGACAGCTTCCCGGCCAGCGATCCCCCGGCTTATCGGACGGGCGTGACCAGCGGCGCCCCGAACCACGAGGCTGTGGCCGAGCCGAAGCGCAACGCCCCGGTGGTGGCGATCATCGCCGTGGCGGCGGTGATCGTGTTGCTGTGGCTGCTATTCGGGTAGGCCATGCTGCCGCTTGTGCCAGTGTCCCACTTACCTGTCATGCCCGGGCTCACATGGGGAGTTTGGTGTCAAGCGGGTGAAGAGGCTACGGCATGGTGTGTCGCCCTGGTTGAGAGGATTAGGGAGTCCGGAAGGCAGGCCTGAGCCGTGTTGGGGAGACG